>RFHN01000069.1 GCA_003695835.1 Armatimonadota bacterium | reverse complement strand
GTCGAAGACGTTGCGGACGCTGAAGGTGAACCGCCACGTCTCCCAGTCATAGGAGACCGACAGGCGGTGGATGGCCCGCGCCTCTTCGATGTCGTCATCGAAGTTGCCATCAGCCAGCACCCTCGCGCGATTCTGGGCATCCGCGAAGGTCTTGGACCGGAAACTCACGTTCCAGAGGATCTGGATCGGCCCCGTCGAAATTGTAGCCGAGCCCGTAAAACGCCACTTCGGGCTTCCAAAATCGCCAAGATCATTATCTTCGATAACGTCGTTTTCAACGACGGTTCGGCTGCTGTCCTCGAAGATTCGGGTAACCGCCCCATTGGCCCCGACCGTAAAATCGCGCCCGAGCAGCTTGAAGCCCTTGTCGAACGCCATCGTCAGATCAAGGCCGCGGACATTCTCGCGCCCGAGGTTGAAGGGCGTGTTGTCCACGCGCGTCACGAAGTGGGTGACCGGATCACGCTCAAAGCGCGTACAGAACACGCTGGAGAGATTCGGTGATTCATGACACGCGGACAGAATGGTCGCACCGCCGGGCCGGGCGATGCCATTCTTCACCTCGATCTCCCAGTAGGTCGCGGCAAGCTGAAGGTTGAACGACTGAAACCAAGGTTGTGAAACCGAACCGCCCACACTCCAAGAGAACGAACGCTCGGGCTTGAGGTCGGGCGAGCCCGTCGAGAAAACCTCGATACCCGGCGAGTTGAAGTCGAACGGGTCGATGCCCTGCGCGATGCAGTTGTCAATCACGGTCTGCGAACGCGGGTCCTCGCCGTTTGCATCCGGTGGAGGCGTATCGCAGGGGTCGGCCGCACCACCGAGAAAGCCGGACTGCTCGCCGAGGAACAGAAAGTTGAGATTCGGCGACCGGAATGAGCTGCCGGCATTTCCCTTCAGGGTAAGCCAACTCACTGGCGAATAGCCGAGCCGGACGCTCCAAACCGCGGTGGAGCTGAAGAACTCGTTGTTGACGAAACGTCCCGCGGCCTCGAGAGTAAGATCATGAACGAGAGGCTTGCCCTTGAGGAGTGGAATCGAGACCTCGCCGTAAAGCTCCCACTGCGTCACGCTCCCGCGTGAATCGGCCTCTGAGAAGAACCCCGCTCCATTGCCCTTCTCGCGCACGGTGTCACCGTCGGAAAGGAAACTGTCCTCCCGCCACTCGAAGCCAAAGGCGGCGGCGACGGGGCCACCCGGCACCTCGATCGGCAGGTCGCCGGTGACATAGCCGCTGATCAGGCTTTCGGCGATGGACGTCCTCGTCGACGTCTCGCCGATGAGCCAGGCCCGCTCTTCCGGTGTGAGGTTCCGGTTTACCAGAAGGTCCTTGGTGAAGAAGTTAACCGGAACGCACTCGATGTCGTCAAGGAAGCCGAAGAAATCCGTGAACCCCTGCAGGTCGCGTCCGCAAACCGGGTTGCCGTTGGCATCCACCTGCAGCGTGTTGAGTGACAGGCTCAGACGATCCTCAAGCACCACATTGGTCGCCGTAACGCCGAGGGAGCGCGTATAGCCAGCGGACAGATCGTACTCCCAGCCCCCAAGCCAGTCGACGCCGAGGAAGCCGAGATCACCACGCAGGCCCCCGAAGAGCCGGTACTGCTCGCGCTCGAAGCGCAGATTGCCCGTATCGTTGATGAAGGCGACGATCGTCACCGGCAGACCGAGCTGGCCGAACGGATTGAGCGGGTTCGGGACGAGACCGACGACGTCTCCATTCTCATCCAGCTGCTCGACAAGGCCCGGAATGGTGGGGAAGATCTGCTGCTTGCCTCCATCATTGGACCCGCGCAGATTGCTGTAGCCGGCTTCCGCATAGACCTCCACATGGTCAGTAAGACGGTAGTGACCGTTGAAGTAGGTCGTATACCGCTCCAGCGGAGCAATGAGCTGCTCCTCCTGGAAGTTGTTCACACCATGCCGAAACGGAGCCTGGTCTTCATCCAGCAGCGCAAAGGCGAAGTTCGGAATCGGCACCCCGAAGAGGTTGAGAACGTTGCCCTCCTTGAACCGTACCGCGGGGAACGCGCCGAACGGTCCAGCGCCGCTGAAGGAGATGATGCCGGGCGCAGGCGTGAAGATGGGCAGCACGGCGATCGATCCGATTGTTCCCGCGCAGGTGTCCTCCGCCAACTTGCCGGTCTCGGCATTGATCTCGAGATCGCGGTGGCAGACCGCGCCGTCATCCCGGCTCGTGAAAATCCTCGGGCGGTCGAAGACGCGCAGCTCCTTCTGGCGGAAGTATTCACCCGCGAAGGTAAAACCGCCCCTTTCTCCCTGCGCGCCGAAAATCATGCCCGTCCGCGCGCTGAAGCCTCCCCCGTGTTCGGTGATGTTCGTAATACCGTCCACCATCAGGCCTTCGAAGTCCTTCTTGAGAAGGACGTTCACCACTCCCGCGACGGCATCGGACCCGTATACCGAACCAGCGCCGTCAAGGAGCACCTCGACCCGCTCGATCATCAGCGTGGGGATGAGGTTTGTGTCGGGATTGGAGGGCGCGCCGCCGACACCCGAAGGCGCAAAACGGCGGCCATTGATAAGGACGAGCGTGCGATCGGCGCCGAGACCGCGCAACGAGATCGTCGAAGTGCCCGGCCCGTTGGTGGTAACGAAGTTGTTCGCGATGTTGGTATCGAACTGCACGCCGCTGGTGACCGAGCTGCCTACAGCAAGAATGTCATCGAAGCTTACGACACCCAGATCGCGAGCTTGATCGACGTTGATGACCTGGATCGGCGAAATGCTCGTAAATTCCGACTTGCGGATGCGCGAACCAGTAACGACGATCTCCTCCACCTGGGACGAGCTTTCTTCCTCACCCTGCTGCTTCTTGGTGCTCTGCGCCTGAGTCTGTGCCGCGGGCGCCGTCTGGATCTCGGCCAATGCCTCGCGCTCACGCGCATGAGCAGCGGAAGCCAGAACCACTGCCAAGGCAAGAGCGGAGCCTGTCAGCAGCAGGCCAGTCGCCAACCTGTTTTTTCCGATTACCTCACTCATTGCGATCTCCTCCCTGATGAGTTCATGGATCAATGGCGGGATACTTCCCGCCTCCTCCCCCGCTCCACACGCAGGCACGCCAATTGGAGCCACGTAACAAGCGGAACTCCCGTGCCTACACCGGTGACAACAGACGCGATTCTGTCAACGGCCACCGGGGAACGCCCGCACATCCCCCCCGGAATGGGCTTCAATTTCATCACGCGGCTTTCACGATGTAAACACTTCATGCGCTACCGAAACCGCAATTCGGATGAATTCTTCCAGACTGTGACATTCCTGCCACAAAACTGGCCCCAAACCAGTCAAGGAAATGCCCCCCGCAAGGAAGAGGCGAGCGTTCTGAGAGAGATTTCAGACCTCTCAGCCCGCTTCCAAGGCCCGCGGTGCCGGGGCAACACTAACTCCATATCAGATGGCTCAACGTATCCGCTGGACGCGGCCCGCTGCCGATACGCCTTCGATTTCCATGAATCGGCTTCCGAACAAGCCCTTGCGAATGCGGACGGCACGGCCTGTATAGTCGCGGTCCGGCAGGCGCGCGCCCGACGCCTCTTTCCACACCTGGCCGTTGTCGAGTGTGAAGATCCAGTAGCCCAGCGGATCCCGATGCGCTTCGACAATCACCCCTTCAACCCGCTTGGGGGTGGCCTCCGCGAGCGCCTGACGATATTCGCGCTCGGCCTTGGGGGAATCGGCAGGCGGGCGGGGAGGCAGGCCGGCGGCCATCGCCGGGGCCGGAGCTGTCGGCAGCAGGCCCCCTTTCCGGGCGGCCTTGTGACGCGGCCGCGACGATGGGAGAAGGGCCGCCGGGTTTTCCCGCTCCGCATCCTCCACCCGGCCCGAGAGCACCCCGAAGCGCAGCTTGTATTTCTTGAGCGCCGTGCGGAAGCAGATGAGCTGCTCGGTCGGATCCGGCACCGCCTCGCAGGCAAGGAATTCGGAAAACACCTCCCCCGCCGTGGGCTGCTGAGCGGCTGCCGGCAGGGCTGTCGCCGTGAGCGTCGCCGCCACCGCCGCAGCCCACGCCGCCGGAGCGGTGCGCCGGGCCTTGTGCCCCATCTTCCGAAACCGATTCCGCATGCCGACCTTCCGTTCTTCTGCCGCATCGGGCCATCGCGATCACGCGATGGCGCTGCGTGATCACCGGATCCGCTTGAAGCGGCCGACCTCCTTGTCCTCCTTGATTTTGAAGCGCCAGCCGCCCATCCATCCGCGCTTCGCGATCACCGTCTTGCCCACGTATTCCGTGTGCTTCAGCCAG
>RFHN01000068.1 GCA_003695835.1 Armatimonadota bacterium | reverse complement strand
TTCTAAATGAGCTGACCGCGCAGGCGACCGGCAAATCGGTCATCCTCGGGCCGGTGGAGGCTACGGCGGTTGGAAACGCTCTCGTGCAGCTGGCCGCTCTGCGAGGCGTTCCGGACTCTCTCGACGAGCTACGAGCGGTGGTTCGCCGCTCTTTTCGCCTCGAAACCGTTGAGCCGAAGGGGGGCGCGGGGTGAACAGAACCGGCCGTTCAGCGTACAATCTCTACACAACCTCTGAACCAAGGTGTACTCACAGATGACGACACGAGAACAGGTAGGCCACCTCTTGAGGAGATTCGGTCTGGGAGCCAGCAAGGCCGAGTTGGATTTCTACGAAAAGCTGGGCGTGGAGGGAACCGTCGAGCGGCTCGTTCACTACGAGAAGTACCCGCTTGGCTTCACGCTCCAGTTGGGCAAACTGGTGCCGGTCCGGGACGGTCGGGTCCAGCTCAATCCTGCCTTCGTGGCACAGGCGTGGGTGGCCCGTTTCCTGTTCACGGAACGGCCCCTCGAAGAGAAGCTCACGCTCTTCTGGCACGATCACTTCGCCGTGAGCGCGTCGAAGGTGACGAACGCCTACATGATGCTCCAGTACGTCAACACGCTTCGCGCCGGAGCGAATGGCAACTTCCGCACGCTGCTGGAGAACGTAAGCAAGGACCCCGCGATGATGTTCTGGCTCGACTCGCAGACCAACGTTGCGGGCAAACCGAACGAGAACTTCGCGCGCGAGGTGATGGAGCTCTTCACGGTCGGAATCGGGCACTACACGGAGAAGGACATACAAGAGGCCGCCCGAGCGCTCACCGGTTGGGCCTGGGTTCCTACGCGGGACTTCAATCGCGTGCGTCAAGATCCGGAGGCGCTATCCGAGATCCTGAACACGGGCGCTCCGCTCTTTCGATTCGTCCAACGGCCCGGGCAGCACGACAACGGCGTCAAGACCATCCTCGGCCAGTCGGGCAACTTCGACGGGGACGATGTTTTGCGCATTCTTCTGGAACAGGAAGCCTGCCCCAAGTACCTTTCGCACAAGTTGTGGGAATGGTTCGCCTACATGGATCCGGAAGAGAAAGTGGTGGACCATCTCGCTGCTGTGTTCAAGAAGAACGACTTCGAAATCAAGCCGGTGCTCGAAGAGATCGCCAAGATGGACGAGTTCTGGAGCAAGAAGTGCATTCGTCGTCTCGTCAAGAACCCGGTGGACTTCTGCATTCCGATTGCGCGGCAGCTGGATATCGGGACGTTCTTGAAGCCGCTGTTCGAGAACCCGCCGGAAGACGCCCCGCAACGACCCATCGGCGGTCTGGGTGGAATCTACCGAGCGATGTCCGCCCAAGGGATGCAGCTTCTCTTCCCGCCGGACGTGGCAGGCTGGGACTGGGGAGAGAAGTGGATCTCGACGAGCACGATGGTCGAACGGATCCGCTACGCGGACATCATCGCGAATCCGCGCAGCATTCTCGTAAGCGACCTCGGCCCCGCCATCGTCACACAGCGGGGAGCCAAGACGGCGGCGGAGGCTGCCGACGCTCTGATCGAGATCTGCGACGCTCAGATTTCGAGTCAGAGCCGCAACGCGGTCATCGGCGCCATCTCAGCCAACGGTGGCGTAGAAGCGCTTTCCAGGCCGCAGTCCAGCGCGCCAGCGATTCAAGAAGCGCTGCGCGTGCTGTTCGCGGCGCCTGAATTCCATCTATGCTAAGGAGACCAACATGAACAACGAACTCACCCGAAGGGACTTTCTGCGCAGCAGCGCCCTCATCGCTCTTGGCCTCGCGGCACCGCCGTGGCTGGCCGAAATCGCGCGGGCCGACATTCTCAAGCTCGCGAAAGGCGGCAAAGTCTCGCCGGACAATATCCTGGTCGTATGCCAGCTTTCCGGCGGAAATGATGGCCTGAACACCGTCATCCCGTGGAGCGATGCGAACTACTATCGCGTCCGCCCCACCCTCGCCGTGCCGGAGGACCAGGTGCTCAAAGCAACCGACGACCTCGGCTTCCATCCTTCGATGACGGCGTTCAAGGAGCTGTACGACCAGAAGCAGGTCGCCATCGTACAGAACGTCGGCTACCCGAACCCGAACCGCTCTCACTTCCGGAGCATGGAGATCTGGCAGACAGCCAATCCGGACAAGGTGGAAGCGTACGGATGGTTGGGCAAGTACCTGGACAACCAGGCGAAGGCGGGCAGCATCAATCCGGTCGTCGCGATCGGACTGACGCAGACGACGCCCGTTGCGCTGAAGGCGAAGCAGGTCAGCGTGCCCTGTTTCGCAAGCTTGGCTGATATTCGCGGTCTCATCGGAGACCCGGACGAGGAGCGCCGCTTGCGCGAAGCACAGGGCGGAATGGCGGACGGCAGCGCATCCACGATCCGAGAAGCGAACCTCGCCGCCCTCGACGCCATGTCCGAGCTGAACAAGGTGCTACAGACGTACGAATCCAAGTTCGAATACAATCAAGACAACTTCGGGCGCGGGTTCCAGCAGATCGCCCAAATCATCGCGACCTCCGCGAAGACGCGCGTCATCTACTTCTCGGCTGGCGGATTCGACACCCATAGCCAGCAGAAGGATCAACACGCTCGCCTGCTCCAACAGTTCAGCGACGCCCTCAACACCTTTATGAAGGAAATGAAGGCGATCGGAAAGGCGGAGAAGGTAACCGTCCTCGTCTTCACCGAGTTCGGACGTCGCGTCGCCGAGAACAACAGCCAAGGCACCGACCACGGATCGGGCAACGTGCTGTTCGTCGCAGGGCCGCAGGTGGAAGGGGGCTTCATCGGTGAGAAGCCGGACTTGGTCAACCTCGACCGCGGCGACATCCGTTGGAAGATTGACTTCCGCCAGGTATACTCGACCGTGCTGGACGAATGGATGGGCGCAGACAGCGCAACGCTATTCGGCAAAGCGTTCCAGCACGTGCCAATATTCTGAGACGAAAAAGCATGGATACTGGGGCTGGGCGAATCCCGCTCAGCCCCGAACCTTTTCCTGATCGCTGGCGTGCAGCTGCGCCTGGACGATCTCGTCCGCCAGCCGAATCGTCGTCGGACTCTCTTCGGCGCGAAGGCGTTCGATCAGCGCGTCCACGTCCTCGCGTGTCACCGGCCCGATGTACTGATCTCCCACTTGGAGCAGGGGCGCGCGGTCGCACGCGTCCAGACACTCCACCTCTTCGAGAGTGAACATTCCATCCGGCGTCGTCTCGCCCCAGTCAACGCCGAGCTTCTCTTTCAAGTAGTCCGCAATCCGGTACGCCCCGCAGAGATAGCAAGAGAGACAAGTGCACACCTCGATCAGGTGACGGCCGATCGGATGCCCGACGTGATACATCGTATAGAACGTTGCGACGCCTTCGACCTCTGCGTACGAACGCTGAAGGCGCACCGCCACTTCCGCAATCGCCTCGGGAGGCAGCCACCCACCGTATTCGCGTTGGGCGATCCAAAGCGCGGGCAGCATCGCCGACTTCTTGTCAGGATAGTGTGTTAGCAGCTGCTCCAGCTCCTTCACGGCTCGCTCGCTGAAGCGCAGCTCCACCTCCTCGGGCTTCGGCGGGCGGGGTCGGTCCTTCAGATTCGAAACGGGGATCGTGTCCATTAGCGGTCAATCTCTCCTAACACGATGTCAATACTTCCGATGACGGCGACGACGTCTGCAATCAGCCGTCCCACACACATCTTCTTGAGACCCTGCAGATTCATGAACGAAGAGGGGCGCATGTGGAACCGATACGGCCGGTTGCTGCCATCGCTTACGACGTAACAACCCAGCTCTCCCTTGGGCCCTTCGATCGCTACGTACGCCTCGCCGGGAGGTACGCGGAATCCCTCCGTCCAAAGCTTGAAGTGATGGATCAAAGACTCCATCGAAGTGTCCAGCTCCTCTCGCGGGGGCGGCACGACCTTTCGGTTGTCGCTGTTCCACGGTCCTTCGGGCAAACCGTCCATCACCTGTTGCAGAATCTTCACCGATTCGCGCATCTCCGCGAGGCGAACAAGGAACCGCGAGTAGACGTCTCCTCCTTCGCACACCGGGATCGCGAAGTCGTACTGCTCGTATCCCGAGTACGGGTTGCTCTTGCGGATGTCCCATGCCAATCCCGATCCGCGGATGATGGGCCCGGATAGCCCGTACGCCATGCAATCCTCAACCGAGATGACTCCGACACCGATCGTCCGTTCCTTCCAAATCGGGTTGTCCACAAGCAGCCCCTCGATCTCAGTCAGCGCATCGGGGAACTCCTTCAGGAACGGGAGGATGAGTTTGTCGAAGCCCTCCGGCATGTCTCCACGCAGGCCGCCCGGAACGATCCACGACGGCATCATGCGTACGCCCGAGAACATCTCGAACATGTCGAGAATCTTCTCGCGCTCGCGGAAGCACCAGAAGAAGGGAGTCATCGCGCCGAGGTCGAGCGCGCTCGTACCCAGCCATACCAGATGGCTCGCAATGCGACTCAGCTCGCAAAGAAGAACCCGAAGCGCCTGTCCCCGCGGGGGCACCTCGAGGTTCAACAGTTTCTCGACCGCGAGCGTGTATACCAGGTTGTTCCCGTTGGCGGACATGTAGTCCATCCGGTCGGTCATCGTGACCACCTTGAGGTACTGCATGTACTCGCCCTCTTTTTCCATACCCGTATGGAGGTAGCCGATGACCGGTTCGATGTTGATGACCGTCTCGCCCTCCATCTCACAAATCAACCGTAAAACCCCGTGCGTACTCGGGTGCTGAGGCCCCATGTTCACGACGAGCGTGTTCTCGCCGATCCGCTCGAAGACGGTCTCCGTAGACGGCATGAAGGTTTGTTCAGACATCTATCGGCCTCCTACATCCTCCGTGCCCGTAACGCCTTCGAAGCTCTCGCCCGCGTGCGGTCGTTGCAGGTCCTCGATTGCCGGGCCGGTCGTGCTCTGGTCGAACGGGATGTCCTCGCCGCCCAGAGGGAACTCCTTGCGCAGCGGATGCCCTACCCAGTCGTCGGGCAGCAGGAAACGTTTGAGAGTCGGGTGTCCTTCGAAGACCACGCCGAACAGATCCCATACCTCGCGCTCCGGAAACTCGGCGCCCGGGAAGACCGGAATCAACGAGGGAACCGGCACGCCGTCCTCCGCGCCGACTTTCAGGAAAATCCGTGAATAGTACTTCATGGAATACAGGTTGTAGATCACCTCGAAGCGCTCTGGCAGATCGCGTTCGTGTTCCCATTGGCTGTAATCCACACACGTGCATTCCGAAAAGTAGCGATACTGCAGATCCGGGTGGTCTCGAAGGAACTCCGCCACCTCGCGCAGACGCTCCCTCTTGACGCACAGGAACGTATCGCCCCGGTATTCCTTTACTTTGAGAATCGCGTCCGGCATCTGCTCCCGAAGCAGAACCACTTCCAGACGCTCGCCCTGTACGACAGGATTCGGCATTACGACGCTGCCCTCGCTT
>RFHN01000067.1 GCA_003695835.1 Armatimonadota bacterium | reverse complement strand
TGCTGTTCGGCTGGCTTGCCGGCGCATTTGTGGCCTTCGTCGTCGTCCAAACTTGGAACGCTTGGGTCAACCGTCGGCGGAAGGCGAACCCAGCGGAGACCTCTTGATCTTCGCCCAGCTCCGCGGATACGCGGCGTCCGTCTTGCCAAGTTTTCGGTAGACGGGAAAGAGGCGCGGCGCCCGGATGGGCGCCAATTCCTTGGTCTCAAACTGCGCGAGGCGAATGCCAAGGACATCGAACTTTCCCCGCGCGATCTGGCGATCCTGTGGCGTGCGCATCGGAACGACCAGACCTCCCACGCGACAGAACGCGCTGGAGATCTCCAGTTGAATGGGTAGAGGCGCGACGGCTCTACCGGTTACAAAATCATATCGTTCCCGATAATCGGGCACGTGCGCCACCTCCTCCGCCCGTCCCTCGATCACTTCGAACAGGAACGGCAAGCGGCCCGACGGAGCGAAATTCACTTGTAGGAACTCGCAGCACTTCGAACTGCTGTCCAGACAAGATACGACAAGGTCCGCCCTCGCGATGGCGAGGCAAACACCGGGCAGACCCGGCCCGCTACCCACGTCTAACACGGTCGCTCCCTTGGGAATCAACGGCGCAAGAAGGAGGCTGTCCAAGAAGTGGCGGAACCAACATTCTTCCTTCGGCACACTCGTGAGATTCATCACGCGATTGGCTTGGTAGAGCGCCTCTTCAAAATACGCGAACGCTTCCAGCTGAGCGCGCGTTAGCTCGATGCCCAAGCGACTCGCTTCCTGCTTGAGAGCTTGCCCGTTCATTCCCCTTTTCGAACCGAATTGACGCGGTTCATCGCTTTGTCTACCCCTTCCGTCACGATCCACTCGCAACCGTCCGTCGCAAGATCGAGCGCCTCTTGGATCAACGGGATCTCCTCGTCGCGGAAAGGGCTCAGGACGTAGTCGGCTCCGGCCATCGGCGGCTTGCCAATCCCGATACGAACTCGAGGGAACTGCTCCGTCCTCAGTCGCGCGATGATGTCCTTCATGCCGTTGTGCGTCCCCGGGCCGCCAAACGGCTTGATGAGGACTCGCCCAACCTCCAGATCCATGTCATCAAACACCACCACCATTCTTTCGGGAGGTAGCTTCCACCAATCGAGCAGAGCGGCGACCGCGATCCCACTTCGGTTCATGTAGGTGAGTGGGCGGACGAGAGCCACGGTCCGATCCCGCATCGTTCCGACGCCGAAGTTCGCTTGGTACTTCCGCTCGCTCAGGTGAAGGTTGTGCCTCGCCGAAAGGCGCCGGATCACCTCGAAACCCACGTTGTGGCGGGTGCCCTCGTACTGGCCGCCAGGGTTGCCCAACCCGACGATGACCCACTCCGGCTGCACGGACTCGCGCTTTCTACGAAAAAACACCGGCGGGATTATGACCTTACGGCTCGTACTGTTCGACCGGAACCCGCGCCGGCCACAGGCGGATACTGCCGTCCTTCTTCACGAGCACCGCATTGCCCTTTGCCGTCTTCAGATCGTCCTCCGCAAGCTGAAGGTCATACACCTTCGCCCAGTGCCAGTGACACTCGATGAGAGGCGTCTCCTCGCCCCACTTCCCAAAGCCACGGGCAGGCGGCGCGCCCCACCATCCCAGCGCGATTGCCTTGGGCCAGTTGGGGACGTAGGTGTAACTGACTCCCGAAGGCAAGAAGCGGTCCCCTTCCAGTCGGCCTGTGTACGCGTGGTGGCCATCGCGCCCGTCCAAGGGGCATCGGAAGATCGCCTCATTCGTAACGTAAATCGGAAACAGATCGCTGAGTCGTCGCGGCAGTTCGTCGTCGGTGTCCGTTCGATACATCTGCACAGCCATGCCGATCTGGCGCAACTGTGTGATGCATTTGGCCTCTTTCGCCTTCCGCTTCGCCACCGCAAAGACGGGGTAAAGGATCGCCATGAGGATCCCAAGGATCGCAATAACGACCAATAGTTCTATGAGTGTCAGGCCCCGTGTTCGCATGGCTGATGGCTCCATGGATTGGACGAACGAACCACCCGATCGCTATGCGCCCCCGGACGCGGAGGCCAGCAGTGCATCTCGAACCTCAGAAACCGTCGCGCTCTCGATCCCTTCCAGAAGTCGCTCCCTTCCGCCTAAGCCCCCTCCGAACAGCTGCCACCAACCATGAGAGTACGCTGCCTCCGCAGGCTTTACTTGTCCCCTCGGAACGGATCGTCCGAGGGGTCCGCCTGGCCGCCCAAACTGAACTTGGCTGAGCAAGAACGCTTTGGCACGCGTCAGGTCTCCCTCAGTGAGCTCCCTTGCAGCCCGGCGGATCTCTTCTAAGAGGGTGCCGTCCTGCAACTCTGCGCCAGGCTCGAACGCGGCGTAGAGAATCGCTTCCAACCTGCCCCCTCGAACGGCTTCGAGCGTTCCGAACTGGTAACTGACGGCCCTCTCATACCGCAACGTGCGCCCCAGTACGCTTCCCTTACCCTCCATCAACGCAGTGACGCCGACCAGGAAGGGAGCAAGCTCCGACGAGCCTACCTCTGGGCCCACCAAGCGAGCGCCGACGAAAGCCCCCACCTCGGCTTCTCGCTTCTCCCGCGGCGATCCTTGCGCCTGTAGCCTGCCCGCCACTCTGCCCTGCCAAAACCCGAAAGAGCGGTTGAGCCGCTCGATCACTGCATCCGAGTTCACGTCCCCGACAACTGCGAAGACGGCAGCCTCGGGCCGGAATATCTTGGCGTAGGCGGCCCTAACGCGCCGTTCGTCGCCCGTCGGGGCGACCGCCTCAGGCCATCCGAGATCGCGGGCTAACGAGCGAATCTGAATGGACAGCGGTTCGTTCCCAAACAGCTGGATCCGCTTTCGCTCTCTTCCTCCGTCGGCGACCGTTTCCTTTCGCAAGTCCGGGTGCAACCATAGCTCTGCGAGCACCGACACGAGCAACCCGAAACTTTCCTTCGGCACCTGTGCGGCAAACACGAAGCGGTCTGCCGCAGTTCGGATGGTCAATTCCCCGCCCGTTTGAGCGGCGAGATGGCGTAGGCGGGAAAGCGTCAGCGCCTCGGTGCCACTGTACCACGACGCAACCACTCCCTCCAGGCCAGCAGCCTCATCCAAGCTGAGACCGTCGGTTCGGAGCATCGCACAAAAGGCGATCGTGTCCTCGCCTGGTCGGTTCTCGATCAAAACCGGTATGCCATTGGAGAGTCTTGCGACCTCCAGTCCGGCGACGGCAACCATCAACATCCCGATCATGCCGCCCCCGCCAACTGGGAAAGGATCTGTCTCACATGCTCCGGCTTCAAGTTCCTTGCAGCCTGAGTGAACGAGTGGGCGTCGCCGATGCCCCAAGCGCGCGCGAACGCCTCCCAGAAGGCGAGCGACTCGACGTCTTCGAACGAACGCTCCCATTGGCGTTGGACGCTCTCCCTGGCGCGCTCGATGTCCTCATCCGACAACTTCACGCCCTCCCTCACCAGCTCCAAAACCTGCTCTGCCTCCCCACTTCGGTAGAGAACCCCCACCAGACACGCCGCGCCGGACGGCTCCCACACCGGCTCCACCACGAGATTCCTTCGCCCTGCGAGCGAGTCTCCCCTGCCCGCAAGCGCCTCGACGGCAACCTGACCTGCGACGTAACTCAGCGCTTCCTGATCCCACGGCAGCGCCACTCCAATGGCTCCGTAGCCTTCGCCTTCGAGCCGCTTGGCGCTTGCCGGAGGCGCCTCCCGCCCTCCCCCTGGGTTGGGACTCGCCCTCGCCAACGTGTCGAGAGCGGCTCGGAGGCCCTCTACCTTGCCGCCAGCCGCCACGACGGTGATCGGCGCGGTTCTGAGGATCTGTTGTGCCCGCTCCCGCGCGGCATCGCCCGTAAGGGCAGCGATCTCCGAAGGAATCCCGCCGGTCGGGCGACCGTACAACTCATTGTCAAAAACCGCCTGCCAAAGCCGTTCCTTCAGGACCGCGCTGGGAACGAGTTCTCGAAGCCGAAGCTCTTGCAGCACCATCCGCTTCTCCTGCTCGACCACGTCGTCGGTCCAGGTCATCGGTTCGAGCAGTCGCCCGAGGATTGGCACGGCGACCGGCGCATGCTCGGACGGCACCGTCACCCAGATTCTGATGAAATCTCGATAGGTCGTCGCTTCGAGACGACCGCCCAGCGCCTCGATCGCAGAATCAAGCGAACCCGGCTCCCCTCGTCGAAAAAGCAGATGCTCGACCAGGTGCGTCACGCCGCTCTGTCCGCTCGGGTCTCCAGACGAGCCTGCGCGCAGGATGACGCAAAGCGCGACTTCGTTGGACTCGGGAACGGGCAAACAGCTACTGCCCTGCAGCCAAGCGAGGGCGGCAAAGGATGCAAGAATCACCGCCGCAGATTCTACTACTTCCTGAGCAGGAAGTAGGAACCCTCAGGCCGCTTCTCGATCTCGCTGAACATCGTCTCCGCGAAGGCTGTCAGCGCCTGCAAGTCCTTCTGCAGGGCGTCGTCCCCCTCGCTCGGCGGCACCACCATGAAGCGATAGAACTGGGCGTCTACGTCTGACTTCATCATGAGCTTGGCGAAAGTGAGGTCGAACGGGACGCGCATCGTATTGGGACGGATTCCAAACGGGGTCTTGTAAAAGAACATCGCGGTCGCTCGGCTTCCTGTGGCGATGTTGTCCATCGTCATTGCGGACACCTGAACCTCGCCGCCCATGTGCGGCAGATTCACGGTGTGGATGCCGGGATCCTTGAGGTCCCATCCTTGGGCCGTGAAGCAGACGCGTGGGTCATGAAAAGACTTGCGCGTGTTGCCGGCAAGGACCACGAACTCGTACGTCCGATTGTCCGGGCCGGTGTAGTAACGCGTGACGATCCCGAACGGCTGCAAAATCTGATAAGCGACCTCGGACATCTTGACCGCCGGGTCGGTCTTCGACGAGGCGCGGAGCGAATACGTCGGGATCTGCTCCGGCACCACCTCTTCCATCCATTCCTCGGTGCGATCCTGGTAGCGGCGCGGGCTCAGGGCGAACGCTAAGGCGCCGACGAGCACGAACACGATGGCAACGATCTTAAGACGGTTCGTCATTTCCAACCCCCCTCTCGAGCGCTTTGACAATATAGTGCAAGATTATGAAACATAGGAACAACACCAAGTAGCCGCTGTAATCGTGGAAGATCATCCCCACATCGCTCTGCGTCTTGTCCAAACTTCGAATCCACCGAATCAGGGGCGCATCCGGTGCGGCGGCGCCGTACTCCCCAATCACTCCGATCATCATGATGCGAAGCCCATTGAGGAACAGCGCAAGCGGAATGCTGATCGCCAGCAAGAAGAGGTTCTTGCCCCAACTGAGGTTCGAGATCATGATAAAGAAGATCGTGAACGCCGTGAGCGCAAGCGACAGTTTGAATCCGCTACAGGGTCCCCCAACTTGGAAGCTGTAGAGGTTCATGTCCACGAACGTTGGGTCGATCGGGTTGATGTACGTCTCGTAGCCGACGATGTTGAGCATCTTCGTCGCAATCTTCGTCGAAACGATCTGCAACGGATTCGTCGTCGCGTCAATGATCCAACCGAGAGCGGGCATCATGAAGATGAGGAACAGAATCGGCGCAAGCGCCAACTTGCCCACCTCTTTACCAAAAACGTAGTACGTCGCGCCGATCAACGCGAGAATAAAAGCGAACGCCTGAATAGAAAGATTGTCAATCAATCGCCCCGCGAGCAAGAGCAGCAGGCCGACGGCGAGGATCGGGATGCCAATGGCGGCAGGCTCTTTCTTCGCCTTTTTGAGCTTCTCGCGCCGCATATACAGCACCGCAAGGGACATGAACGGGACGAGCAGACCATGCGAGTAGTATCCTTCCTCGTCGAACCAAATCGCCGGCAGGTCCTTCAGGAAACTGAATCCAAGAACCGTGCACGACACCAGGGCCAGGAGGATCCAAGGCAGCGCGCGTCGCTCGACTTGGATGCCCAGAATCGGCGCAACCCACATCTCCTCGCCCTCGGCGTCGGGCGCCGGCGTTGCGCTCTCAGGGGTCTCCTCGGTGGACTTGATCGTCTTAAGTTCTTGCTCGCTCACTCGCTCTCCAGCCTCGTCGCAGTCATTTTACGCAATTTGAGGGCCGTCCCATCGCTTTAGTACGCTCCCTCACCCCGAATCACGGATAGGGGTGTCTTCATCAGGATTTTCAAATCCAGCCAGAACGACATGTTTTCTACGTACAGAGTGTCCAATTCGAGCCACTCTTCGAAGCTCGTGTCACTCCGCCCGCAAATCTGCCAGAGACACGTAATCCCCGGCAAGACGCTGAGCCTCTGCAGCGCCCGGTCGTCGTATTGCTCCACCTCGCGAGGTAGAGGCGGTCGAGGACCCACGAGGCTCATGTCCCCCTTCAGGACGTTGAAGAGCTGCGGAAGCTCATCCAGAGAATACTTCCGCAGAAAACGACCTACCGGCGTCACCCGCGGATCGTTCTTCATTTTGAAAATCGGCCCGGACTTCTCGTTCTGAGCCAAGACCTCTTGCAGCCGACGGTCCGCGTCCTGATACATCGACCGGAACTTGTAGAAGGTGAACGTCCTGCCGCCCCGCCCCACGCGCTGCTGCTTGTAAATCACCGGACCCGGACTCGTCAACTTCACCAAGATCGCAATCGCAACCAACACCGGCGACAGCAGAATGATGATCACAAAACTCCCGATCACATCCAGCACACGCTTCCAGAAAGCGTACGGCACCTGGATGCGACGGATCCGGTCCGCGTGGATCGTCCGACTCTCTTCCATACCTTCGTCTCCGCACACGGCGGCGACGTTAATGTTCTACTCCTCGTCGTCGTCCGACGATGCCCCGAATTGTTCCGGTTTTTCCGGCCCACGCTTCTCACCCCGAACCGGCTTGTCCCCGGCACCGAGCGCCGCACGGCCCGCAGTCGGGTGATAACGCTGCATCGTCCGCTCGTAATTCCGACGATAATGCTGATACGTCGGGCAGTCGTCCGGTCGAGCCTTGTTCAACACCAGACCCAGAATGTTCACACCCAAACGCTCCAACGCCTTGTGGAACTCAAACTCCGCAATCGTCGGAGGACGACCCGCCTCGTGAATCAATACCACATTCTGAACATGCTCCGCCAACACCGCAGCGTCCCCAAAAGTGCTCCCCGCAGCGCTGTCGAACACCACGTAATCCGCACCCTGGCTCACCATCTCCACGAAGTCCGCCATCGCCTGACTTCGGAACAACCGCACCGGGTTCACAGGGGGCTGACCCGCCGTAATCACCAGCAAACCGTCCACCCCAGATGGCTGTACCACACTCTCCATCGTCGCCGCCCCACTCAGAATCTCCGCCAAGCCAGCGCGATTCTCCAAACCGAAATGCTCATGCAACTTCGGATCCCGCAAATCCGCATCCACCAACAACACACGAGCACCATCCCGAGCCAAACTGATCGCCAGATTCGCGGCCACCGTCGTCCGACCCGAATCCGGCTCCGCAGCCGCAATCAAAATACAGGGTCCGACCAACTTGTCCCGTACCGCCATAATCTGGCTCGACAACATCTGGTAACTCGCTGCCAACGCACTCGGACGCTCCTCCCCAATCGGCAAACGCTTCTGTGCGCTCTTCGGCAACACACCCAACACCGGAAATCCTAAACTGTTCTCCGCCTCCAAAGGAGTATAAGTCCCCTGATCAATCTGACCTAAACTCGCAATCAACGAAATCGCAACCACCAAACTCAAGAACAACGTCACCAACGTCTTCAATATCGTGTTCCGAGGCAACTCACGAACCGATGGATCGTCCAACATGTAAATCGTCGGCTGGCTGTTCTGAGCCTCACGAACCTGAGCCTCCTGCAACTTCGCCTGCATGTTCGCTACCGCAGACTGATGAGCCAACAACTCCGCCGTCAACTCAGATAAACGCTTCTGCACTACCGGCAACGAAGACTTCTGCTGCTCCAAAGAACGTAACTCCGCCTCCGCACTCGCCTTCTCCGCACGCGCATACTCCAACTGACGCTCCGCCTGCAACTCCGCATTCAATCGCTCCTGCTCAAACGGAGGCTTGTCCTGATACCCAGTACCCACTATATAAGGATCCGTCTCCGCTAACGCAGCCTTGTCCTCCTCAATCTGCTTCCGTAACTCAATCATACTCGGATGATTCGGACCGTAACGCTGACTCCGAGCCTCATACATACTCTCCGCCGTCTGAATCCGCTGCTTCAAAGACTCATACAACGGATTCGGATTCCGATTGATCGTCTCTAACGGATTCGTCATCGTAGGACGATTCGCCTGCTCGCGAGCCACTGCCAACGTCGCCTGAGCCACATTCATCGCACGCTCCGCATCCGCGATCCGCTGCTTCACCTGCTGAATCTGAGCCGCCAAAGAACCTACCGTCGTCTCGTATCCAATCGCCTCCGGATACTGCTCCTGAAACTCCTTCTGCTCCTGCAACTTCGCATCATAAGCCGCCTTCTCACGAGCCAACTGCTGACGAACAAACTCCACTCGAGCATCCGAAGGCGCTGACACCAACGACGCATAACGAGTCATGAACTTGTCACGGATCACCTCGATCACCTTCCGAGCTACATCCGGATCGTCGTCCACATAACTCACCTGAACAAACTCCGTCCCACGCTGAGGAGTAATACTCACATCCGATATAAACTCACGCAACGAGTCCTGAGACGTGTCCTTAATGTAACCCTCACTCGCTAACTGATCAAACGCCTGCTTCAACACCGTGAACGAACCAATCGTACTCGTCAAATTCAACACCCGTAACTCCGTGTCGTTCACACCACGAGTCATCAACTGATCCTGATACAACACAGGCAAATTCAAATCAGGATCCCGCTTGTCCGCCAACGTCATGAACGCCTCGTACTTCGGCTTGCTCATCAACGTCCAAATCAACACACCCGCCGTAGATGGCACCACCAACAACAACAACAGCCACCAACGCTGCTTCAACGATCGCAAAAATCTTCCTCGTCCCATTCCTTCTCCTACCTAAAACCGCGGGAAAATATTGAAATTCCGAGCCGTCAACGCATTCAACGTGAACAAAATGTTCGCCAACACATTGATCCGATTGAAATCCGGAGTCTTCGTCGTCGGTACATACAAAATGTCACCCGCACGCAACTCGATGTTCTGCGTCCAATCGTTCTTCGCCGTGAATAACACGTAATTCACCTCAAAACGCTCATACTGACCAGGACGATTCCGAACAGGACGCTGTACCTGAATCTTACTCAACATCGAAACATTCGGAATCATACCACCAGCCGCAGCAATCGCATCCGATAAACGTAATCCATCCCGATACGCAATCCGACCAGGCTGAGGCACAGCGCCCGTCACAATCACAGCGTCGTTCAACTGCTGAGGAACGCTGATCACATCCCCATCCTCCAAACGATAGTTCTGAGATAAATCACCCTTCACCAACATCGCATACAAATCTAACGGAATCTGCTCCCCACTACCCTTCCGAATCAACACCGCACGACGTAAATCACCCACCGAATTGTTCGCACCACCTGCCAACGTCAACGCTACCAACACACGATCGCCAGGACGAATACTGTACTGACCAGGATTCGTAACAAATCCAACCACGTTCACACGCAAAGGACGATACTGGAAAATGTTCACCGTTACCACCAGCAAATCCGTGAAATAACCACCGTCCACATACAAACGCTTGATCTCACGCTCAGCCTCCGATACCGTCAATCCACCCACCTTCACAGCGCCAATCAAAGGAAGACTGATCGTACCGTCATACAAAATCGGTGCCTGAGTCGTCAAATCCGACTCGCTACCCACACGCACCGTAATCACATCGTTCGGCCCTAAACGATACTCCTCATCCTCGTAAGGCTGACACCATAAAACAACACACACACAACACGCCCACACAACACATACCACACGCGCCAGAACTAACCACACACTCCGCACGCCAAGAACCGATACCAGCGCATCCATTCGCATCGTTGGAATTATAGACGAATCAGCCGCCCTGCTTGAGCCCATCATCCGCCTGTTTTACCTTCTACGACAATCGTAAGTTCTCCCCGCAAGCCTGCACAAAGCGCCCCGCGCTCCGAAAGAAGCCCCCGGCGGACCTCTTGGTGGAGCTTCGTCATCTCCCGGCAGATCGCCACCCGGCGCTCTCCCAAGGCTGACTCAAAGACCTCCAGCGAACGCTCGACGCGCTCGGGCCTGTCAAAAAACACGAGGGCGAAGGTTGAATCCCGGTACGGTTCGAGCAAGCCCTCCAGCTTCGAGCGCTTCCGGGGAAGAAAGCCCAGGAAGGCGAAACGCTGGGCATAGAACCCGCTCAGCGCCAGGGCGTTCGTCACCGAGCTGGGCCCGGGGACGCTATCTATGCACAGACCGCGCTCGTAGGCCCGGTCCACCAGCCGAGCTCCCGGGTCGCTGATGCCAGGAACGCCGGCGTCCGAAACGAAGACCACCAACTTCCCCGCCTCCACCGCGTCCAACACCTCTTCCAGTCGAGCTTCGGGAACGTGGTCGTCCAACCTCGTGAGGGAGGCGGCGCCGCCGACGTGCAGGATCAGCTTGTTCGCTCTTCGGGTGTCCTCCGCAGCGACGACGTCGGCTTCGCGCAAGCAATCCTTCGCTCGCTCCGATAGGTCACCCAAGTTTCCGATCGGAGTGGCGAGGACCACGAGACGACCGTTCGCTTCTGCCAGTTCTCCTAATTCCCCGAACCGGAGCCGGAAGACTGTTGGGAACCGCCGGAGGACGTGCCGCCTTGGCCGGAAGGCTGCTTCTGCGGAGCCTGCTGTCCCTGAGGGGTTTGACCGCCCTGACCGCCCTGCTCCTTCTGTTGGGCCTCCATCTCCTTGCGGTTCGCCTCCTCCGCCTCCTTCATGAGCCTCTCTTGCTCAGCCTCGAACGCCTTCTGCTCCTTCTCGCTCTCGTACCAGCTATCCAAGGCAGACTGAAGTTGACCCACCGCTTCGCTACCCTGCGGGGCGAGATTCGCGGCCTGCACCTTCAAGCGCTCCACCTTCTTGATGTTTTCGCGGTTCGTGTCGTTGATTTCCCACGAGTTGTTTACGATCTCTGCGAGAACCCGCAACGCCTCTTCGCCTTTCTTGTGCTCCAGCAACAGGTCAACGTACTCGAAGAGGAAGCTGGTGGACGTCGTCACATTCGACACCGCGGCATAGACGTCGAGTCGTTGATCCTCCAGCGCCTTCTTCTGCTCTGGATCCGTCGTCTCGGCGTAGAGTTGGTTGAATGCCATGTACCTGACGAGCACGGGCAGGTCCGGATCGTCCGAGGTAGCCATCTCCGCCGCCTGCACGATATTCTGGAAGGCGCTCAGGCGTTCGGCTCCTTTCGCGCCCTGACCCGCAAGCAGTTGCTTCAGCTGGAACGCGAGTTTCCAGCCCTCGTCCATCCAGTTGATCTTGTCCGCGTCCTTCTCCATGAGGTCATGGATGCCTTGAGTAACGAGGGAAGCTGCAACAGACTGGCGGACGACCTTGGCTCGTTCGGCCTTCACCTGTTCGAAGTTCTCCGGCACCTTCGGCTCGATCTTTGTGACGCGATAAATCGCGACACCCACGGGAGTTTGGACCGGGTCGCTCACCTCGCCCACCTTCAGTTCCGCCACCGGGCGGTACTGATCCTGAACCATCAAATCCAAACGAGCCAGAGTCAGCGGAGACAGGTCCGCACCCCCATCCGGCTTCTTCAAGTCGCTGTACTCCCCAGCCGCATCCTCGAAACGTAACCCCGAACGAATCCGACGCACCACCTCCTCCGCCTTCCCCAGCGGATCCGACACCGACGCTCCCGAAATCAAAATCCGCTCAAACGTCACCTCGTCGTAACTCGAACGCAACGCCCCATCGCTCACATCCACAGACTCCTCATAACGCTTCGACAACTTCTCCCGAGCCACCTGAGAACGATAAAAATCACGCTGAACAGGATCCTCCAAACGCTTCAAAGACTCCGCACGCTGAGACTCCAACATCTCCGACAAACTCTGCCCCGTCTGAGACTTCACAAACTCCTCCAAACTCTGAGCCTTGTGAGCCTCCAACGCAGCCTTCGCCTTCTTGTACTCCTCGCTACTCTCACCCTTCGACTCCTTCGCCGACTGGGCCGCCTGAGTCAAACGCGCCGTCTCCTGGTCATACTGAGACTGAACCTGACTCTTGATCAAATCCGCAATCCAGTCCGCCTCCTCCTTCGCCTTCGCCTCAATCTCCGCGTCCGTCACCTCGATCCCAGCACGCTTCGCCAAAACCAATGCCGCTACCCGGTCCAACGACGCACTCAAAGCACCCTCCCGTAAACGCCAATCCTCCACCGGAGTCGAGTTCGGTACCCGACCCATACTCACATACTGCTGAAGCTCATCCTGATAACCAGCCACCCCCTCCCACTCATAAGCCTTCCGACGCTCCACCTGCCCGCCGCCATTCCCAGCGGACCCGGGGCTCCCATAGTACAGGAACCCAACAATGAACGCAATTCCCAACAGAATCGCCACGATCGGCCCAGCGGCAGCAAAACCTTTCCGAAATTTGGTGATTGACACGGCTCTTTACTTCCTTACGCTCGACACAGGCTGACCGCCCCCGGAGCGACTTCTGCCCAATTATGGCGGATTTCCGAATCCCTTTGCCGAAGTGATACGTCCTACACCTTGACAGGTAGACATTCTTACACGTATACTGATTGGAGGAACCATGAAAAGCCCACCGCTCACCAGCCGACAAACCCAAGTCTTGCACGTCATCCGAGACCACATCGAACAGCACGGCTTCCCGCCGACGCTGAGGGAGATCGCCCAACAACTCCGCATCCGCAGCGTCCGCGGCGTCCAGAACCACCTGGAGGCGCTGCAGAAGAAGGGGTATCTCGAGCGGTCCAGCCGCCCGCGGAGCATCCGCCTCACTCACAAGGAGTTCCGACCGGAGACGGAGACCGTGATGATCCCGCTCCTGGGCACAATCGCCGCCGGCGCGCCGATTCTCGCCGAAGAGTACGTCGAGGATCTCATCCCAGTGCCCAAGGCGATGATCGGACGGATTCGGAACGCGTTCCTGCTCCGGGTCAAGGGAGACTCGATGATCAATGAGGGCATCCTCCCGCGGGACCTGGTCATTGTCAGGCCCCAGGAAACCGCACGCCACGGGGACCTGGTAGCCGTCCTCGTGGAGGGAGAGGCGACCGTCAAGCGGATCCACTTCGAGAAGAACGGACTCGTGCGCCTCATGCCTGCGAACGCCGCCTACGACCCGATCATCATCCGGTCGGCGGATGCTCGCGTCTTGGGCAAGGTCATCGGCCTTCTGCGGGACTACGAAGGGAATGCCTTCTGAACCGACACGCTGGCGGGTCGCTCTCGCCCTGCTGGCCCTGCCGGTGGCGGCCTGCTCCCCGGACGTAACGGCGAAGCCTGAACCCAAGGGAGCGGTGCCAGAGGCTCCGCCTCGACAAATCGAGGTCAAGCTTTCCCCCCAGCGCGACTCCGCCCGCTACGAGTTTCTGATTGAGCAACGCGCCCTGGATGCGGCAGGCAGATTCGAAACCGCCGAGGGAGAGATCGAGATCCAGTTCACGGAGTTCGACACGGGTCGCGTGCGGGCCACCTTCCGCGTTCACTCTGTCGAGGCAAAGAGCGGCCAGCGACGCGATTCGCTGAGCCCGAGCCAGGCCGTTCGCAATCGGCTGGAAGGACTGTCTTGGTCATCCAAGCACGATCCGACCGGCACAATCATCGGACCGGTGGAACTGACGCGGAGCGACGATTGGCGCCTCCTCGGTACGATCGGAGCAGAGCGTGGCTTTTTCGGCATCGCTTACCCCTCAGGCCCCGTCGCCGAAGGCAAGTCGTGGCGCGCCTCCACGCCGGGGGTGGAATGGCAGCTGGCTGGGGTGTCCGAGTGGCTCGCAACGCTCGAAGGGGTCGTTGAGCTCCAGTCGGAAGACGCCGCCGTCAGCCAGAGCGTCCGCGCTCGGATCGAGATCGCCAGCGGGCTGCCCCTGGAGATGGTCGGCGATGAGACGGTGACGAAGCCAGACGGCACGGCGATCCTACGGCACTGGAGCCTCTCGCGGATCGACTAACGGCGTCTGGTATCCTATCTGTATGGCTGACAAAGTAACGATCCAGTACTGCACAGAGTGAGGCTACAAGGAACATGCCGCCCGGGTGGCGGCCGCCTTGAAAGAAGCGTTTGGCGTAGAGTCTGAGCTGATCCCCGGCTCCGGCGGCATCCTCGAAGTGAAACGAGGCGACACCGTCGTGTGGACGAATCGCGAGACGGGTGGCCTGCCGGACCCGCAGGTCGTCGTCGAGGCGATGCGCCAGATGGTCTCCTAAGCCCGAAATCCCGTCACTTGTACTGGCTGACGCGCCAGGCGGCTTGGTCGCCTGGGACGAACGCCGGGTGGTAGATCACTTCAAAAGCCGGCAGGTACTTCGGCTTGGCCGTTCCCCGTTGCTGCTCGAGCACGCGGCGGGCGACCTGCTTGACGCGTTGCACGATCCTCCTCAGTCGCAACGAATCCGCGCGAGAGCCGCCCATCTCCTCGATTCGCCGTAGGCCCGGCCCCAGTGTGGCGATCCGGAGGGCCCCTTCCTCCAGCAGGGCTGCGCATTTTCGGACGTCGCGCTTGGCGTAGCGCTGGTAGGCCTTCTCACAAATCCTCACCCACTCCACAGCGACCCGATGGAGCTGCACGCTCCAGTGAAGCGGGTCCTGCGGCGGCAGAGTCTTGTCCAGGTGGTCGCAAAGTTTCAGAATCTCCGTACCCACCTTGCCGCACGCCTCGTCCCGCCAGGCTTCCCAAAGATAGAAGGGGTTGTCCTTCATCACAAAAAGCTCCCTGAGCGGACGCCACGTACCCGGCTTCATGAACTTCGAGAGCTTCGGAATCTTCTCGCCGAGGACCTTGGCGGCTTCCGCATATTCGGCGCAACCCTCCTCCTTGAGCGCTTTCTCCCATGGCGCCTTCTTGGCGATGCGTCTGCCAGCCGCGTAGATGACCGGAAGCGTCGAGGCGTAGTTCGTGAAGAACGAGAACTCCCAAGTCGTGACGAGAACCCCCTCGCATTTCAGTTTCTTCGCGGCGGCGACGTGATCGTCCACGTTTTTCATCGTCAGCGGCAAGTGGCACCAGGTCGCGTCGTAGGTATGCACGGCGGGGCACACGACCACCTTGAAGCCGGCCTTCTGGAGCTGGGCAGTGGTCTTGCTCGGGCTATCGGAGTATTGCCAGTCGAAGAGAATCGTCTCTTTCGGGAGCATCTCCAAAGCCTCCGGATATTGAAGGACCATGTCCGCCCAAAGACACGGCGTTCGGCCCTTCTTGAGCACGAATTCGCAGAGATCGCGGTAGTACTCTCCGTAAAGCTTGCCGACGCCGCCTTTGGCGACCTTCTTCGCACAGACCGGGCACTGTCCGAGCTGATGTGCCTCGTCGCCACCCAAGTGAATCCAGGGGTCGTCGAACGCCTTGATCGCGTCTGACACGAGCCCTCGAACGAACTTCACCGCTTCCTTGTTGCTCGGGCAGATCTGCGCTGAACCGCGCGTCGTCTCTCCCTCTGCGTACTGCTGGCCGCCCTCCGCACGGATGAAACCCTCCATGTGGCCGAGCGTGTTCAGGAAAGGAATCACGCGCAGCCCCTTCGGGGAGAAGCTCTTCGTGAGGCGCTGAACGGTTTTGGTGGTTAGAGCCCCGACGTCCGCCGCCCAAGGCGCGCTGGGGTACGCAAACCGGTGCTCCAGATAGAGACCGAGCACGTTGTATCCGGCGTCCAGGCTGCGTGAGGCAACTTCCTCCAAGAACTCATAGGAAGGGGACTGCTCCCTCGCGATATCCATCATCCAGCCGACAAACTGCATTCTGCCCAGTATGGGCGATATGGAGCCTGAAACGCATGTATCCTATGCTTCTTAACGGCACTTCACGGTCACTTCCCTCGTTTCGCCGCTATTCGGGCTGGCAGACCGGCTCCCGCCGAAGAGGTGGCAGTAAGCGGTGCGGAGGGTGTTCGCGTCGCGGAGAGTTACCTCCTGCATGTTCAAGCCTGTGTACGTGCTGTACATGAGGTCGCTCCACTCTGGGCTGTGGCCGCTAATCCCGAGAGCGTGACCGAGTTCGTGGCTCGCCAGCGCGCGGCCAGCGTCGCCGTCCAGGCTGGGCAGGATCCGGATCGTTGCCGAGAGCAGGCGCCCGCTGCCGGTGTCGTACGTGTAGGTTGTGTACGCGACGTAGGGCGGCTCGATGTCCGGATCCCAGCGGACGACGACGTTGGCGGAGGAAGCGTCCTGAACTTCGATCCACTCAATGATCCCGCCGAGTCTGTCGTTCCAACGTTGCATCCCTTCGCGAGCCGCGGCGACGGCGTCGGGGCTACCCGTGCTTTCATCGAAGTACACGCGAACCGGCATTCGGGACCAGTAGAACAGCTGCCCCGCCGCTTCGACGTAGTTCGGCTCGAAGGTGCATCCGTCTCCGTACACGACGGTCAACTGGTCCGCGAGGGCCGCTTCGATGGTAATCGTCGGGCTTGTGGAGTAGCCTCCCGGCCAGACCCACCGGAAGAAGGGAAGGCCGCCCGTGGTAGATGGCGCCTGAACGGTAACGCGATCCTGAGCGTCGTACAGTCGAACGAAGTTCGTTGCGCCGTCCGTTTGACCGTTCAGGTCCGGCGTCTCAACATCCAGTGGCACGTTGTCGTACGGCGCCGACTGGAAGCGTACTTCGCGCGTGCCGTACGCGGTGAACGATCCGCCGCCGCCCCCGCATCCCCACAAGAGGCCAAGGCAACAAAGCCCTAGCGAGATTCTGAACATCCCTGTTCCCCCACAGGTCTTATTGGCATCCGCTCGCCGGAAACTCACTCACGAGCCGTGAAACCTCGAAGGCCGCTCGAAGTCTGATAGGATAGAATGGTAAGCGCCATGACGGCGGTCCTTGTCGCCCTTCTCACCCTTGCCGAAGCCCCTACGCTGCCACCTCGGTGCAGACCGGAGATTTATGAGATCCACCATCGGATCGGCGTTGCGGCATCCCAGGGGGACTGGGCCAGCGCCCGTAGCGCCCTCGAACAGTGGCCGACGGGAACCATAACCTACAGCCTTCCGGACGGCGATCGCCTTCAATCGGCCGCCCAAGAGGCTGCTCGAATCGTGGAAGCGCTGAGCCAAGGGGAATGGAAGTTCGTTCCCGGCGCGGACGCCAAGATCCGGTTCGAATGGACGGACGAAAACGACCCGACCAAGGCCCGCCTGTGGCAGGGGGATATCCTGGTTACGCGGCTGCTTTCGCGGCTCGAGAACGCTCAAGCCCAGGTAGCGGAACGGTCCTACGTGGCTGCCATTGCGAAGTCGTTTGGCATGTACGCGGGCTTGGGCGAGTCCAACGTGCGCTTCGCCCTCATGGGTCCGGACGTATACGTCGCTTCCTCGCCGTCCCTACCGCCGGTCGGCGCGACGCAAGAAGAGCGGGTTCTCATCCGCAAGTTGATCGAAGCGAGGAAGACCTGGGAACAGATCCTCCGCGACCAAACGCCGGTCCGGTACACAGAGCCTCGCCTCATCGTGACGCCGAAGGACATTGATCTCGGTACCCTGCAACGCGGCCCGGACTTCAAGGCGCCCTTCACCTTGCGCAACGAAGGCGATGCCGAAGTGCTGATCGACTTCGAATCTTCCTGCCAGTGCATCCTCGCGGAGACGCCCCCTTCCATCCCCCCGAGAACGGAGAAGACGATAGACGCAGTCGTCCAATCGCGCGACATGTTCGGCAAGGTGACCAAGGCAATCACCCTCTACACGAACGATCCCGTCGAGCCGGTCAAGCATCTCTCCGTGTCTTTGCGCGCCGTGCCCGCCATCCGGGTCGTGCCCGACACGATGAAGCAGGTGACCCTGAAAGACGAGGGCGAGACCTCTTTCGAGTTCATCTTCTACTCCACGTCACCGACGCCCGTCCGTCTCACGCGCGTGGACGTGAATATGGACGGCGTGAAGAGCCGGATCGAACCGTTCAACGGCAAGGTCGAGGACCCGCTGTTCGACAACCAGCCGATACCCAGAGTCGGATACAAGGTTACGCTCACGTTCGACGAGAGCTTCCCCGCAGGCTTGAACTGGGTGCGGATTGTCTTCCTTTCGGATCTGGTCACCGCACCCTACATTGACGTAACTCTCGAAACTCACAAAGGCATCCTCGCTATTCCCAAGACGATCTGGTTCGGGAACGCGACAGTCGGGACGCCCGTTGTCCGGACGGTGACTTTACAGCACGGCGAGACGCCGTTCGAAATCGAGCGGATCGAGGCTCCGGAAGGCGTGCAGGTCTCCCTCTCGCCGGCAAGCGAAGACCACCGCCAATGGAAGCTGGACGCCGCATGGACGCCGACGACGGCCGGCCGAGTCAATGGCGAAATCGTCGTTTACACGAACTCGAAGCGCTTCCCTCGAATCTCCATTCCGTTTTCCGGCATGGCGCAATGACTCGCTTCCTTCTCGCGCTGGGATCCCTCGGCTTGGCCGTTGCATCGCTTCTTGCTCCAAGACAGGAAGCGCCGGACCGCGTCGTCGTCATCACAGGCGATATCCGCGGGTATCTCTCCCCCTGCGGCTGTACGAAGCCGATGATGGGGGGCGTCAAGCGGATGGCTACGGTCGTCCGGTCGCTCACAGCCCAGCCAAACGTTTGGTACGTGGACCTGGGCAACTGGACGGAGGGGAAAGGGCGGCAGGATCAACTCAAGGCGGACGCGTTGGCCGAGCTTTTCGCCGCCCTCAAGCCCTCGTACCTCAACGTCGGAGCGATCGAAGCCGGCATCTCGCCTGCGGAGTTACTGGCGCTCGATCAGATTGCGGGCGGGCGCCTCGCCAGCGACAGCCTCCAGGCGGAGTTCCTCCGGTCCGGAGACTTGCCGATTCTCGGTCTGCTCAGCGAGGATACGAAGTCCGTGCTGCCGATTCGGCCCGCGCGCGAAGCGCTCTTGAGCCGACCTGACGCAGAGGTTGTTCTCTTTGCCGGCAACCATGAGCGCGCTCACGCGCTTGCGGAATCCGAGTACGGGAACGGTAGGCTGCTCATCTACTCGCATCGTGGAGATCCCCCGCGCAATCCGGAAGAAGTGAACGGCTGGACGTTGGTTTCGGTCGGAGACAAGTGCCGGTACGTAGGGCGAATCGAACGAATCAACGGTAAGTGGACGAACTTCCGACTGATCGAACTCGGCCCCGAGCACAACGATGACAGTCTTGCGCACCGCCTCTACGAGTCCTACCTGATGCGTGTGGACGAAGAGGGCTTATTGGACCAGGTTCCGCGCACGCCGTCCGAGCATCAGTACGTAGGATCCCAGGCGTGCGCCAGCTGCCATCCCTCCGCATTCGACATCTGGAAGGACACGAACCACGCCCACGCTTACGCGACGTTGGTCGCGACCAAGAACCATCGCGACCCGGAGTGTGTGGGATGTCACGTCGTAGGACTCACCAAGATCAGCGGTTTCGTTTCCGTGGACAAGACACCCGATCTGAAAGACGTTGGCTGCGAGAGCTGTCACGGGCCTGGATCAGCGCACATCGTGAAGCCCACCGCCTCCATGAAGGCGGGGCCCGAGAGCTGCCAGAGTTGCCACGTGCCCGACCATAGTCCGGGCTTCCAATTCGATCTCTACTGGGACAAGATCAAGCACTAAGGCAGGGTTATTCGTCGCCCGTCGGAACGATCTCCGCTGTCTCCATCATCAGGACCACGGCGTGTTCAGGCGCCCGCGTTCGGTGGACGATTCCGCGGGGCACGACGAATCCCTGCCACGGCTTCAGCTCGACGGTACGGTCCTCGAGGTCAACGAGTAACACACCCTCCAACACGAAGAAGAGTTCGTCATCCCTGTCGTGCTTGTGCCAATGGTATTCGCCATGAAACACGCCAAGACGCAACACGGAGTCATTCACTCGACAGAGCGTCTGGTTGTACCAGGGGTGTTCGTTCTCTTCAACGAGCGTTCGGATGTCGAACGCGGTCAAGGGTGGAAACTTGACGTCCAAGAACGTCGCGTATGGAAAGGGTGCGTCGTCGCGTTCCATCTCAACTCCTCCGAGCGGAGGATACCGAGAGGGCGAAGAGTTGCTAACGCCGAATCGAAACGATCAGATCAATCCACTTCTCGCTGAGAGGGTCAATGTACACGCCACCTCGCCCTCGGCTGCTGTGAATGAACTGGCCGTTGCCGATGTAAATCCCACAGTGCGTAACGCGCTGGCGATCGCCATCGGTGAAGTAAATCCGGTCGCCCGGCTGAAGGTCGGCGAGAGTGGGTACGAGCATGCCGACAACGCTCTGCTCTTGGGCCGTTCGCGGAAGGTTGACGCCGATCTTCTTGAACAGTTGCTGGACGTAGCCGCTGCAGTCCACGCCTTGCGTCAGACTGTTGCCGCCCCACACGTAGGGCGTTCCGATGTATCGGACGGCTTCCTGGATCAGCCACTCCGCTGCGGTGGAAGGCGTGCCGCGCACGTATCCGCCTCGCGTCGTCATCGGCTGCTGGACGCTGACGTTGTACGGAAGCAGATTGACGAACTTGGCTTCGATGTAGCCGCTCGAACCGTCCCGCATCACAACGGTCGCCCACTTCTCGTCCAGGTCCCGAAGGACGACGTAGTGATCCTTCTTGACTTTGAAGAGGACGCGCGACCGCGTGTCCTTCTTGAGGTAGATGGACGCGTCCGCTGTGAGCTGGCCGAGTTTGCCGACCGCGGCGCGCTCTTGCGTCCGGCTCTGCTCTTGGGCGAACAGTGCGCTTGCGATCAAGAGCAGAGCCGTCGCGAGAACGAATCGTGTCATCGAGCCGAGCATCTATCCTGATTATGCCACAAACGGACGGGCTCTCGAGCCGGAGAAGTTCCCGGTCTGTTCAACAGGTCGGGCCATCCTACTTAGTCACCGTATAAATACGGAGGTAATTGTCCGCCGCCACGGTGACAAGGAAGCCGCTGGACGCGCTCCAGGCGAGGGGCGACCCTGTGTAGCTTTGGCCCTCCAGCTTGGCGACCGGCTGGAGTGTCTTGAGATCCCAAACGATGACGGTGCCGTCCGACGAACTCGATGCAGCCAGAGCGCCATTCGGGCTAATCGCAGCGCTCACGACCCAGTCGGTGTGTCCTCGGAGGAAGGTGATGCGCTTGCGGTTCTTGAGATCCCAAAACGCGAGATTTCCGTCCCGCCCCGCCGAAATGCCTCTCGTGAACCCCGAGTTGACGTCCACATCGTTCGCACCGGGGGAATGATTGAGAGCGAAGACCGCGGCTCCGGTTTTGGCGTTGTAGACGATGAGGCCTTTCCCAAGGGACGCAGCGACGATCCGCTGGCCGGTGGAATCGAACCGCGCGTTGTAAACGTTGATGCCGCCGCCCTTGATGAGCAGAATGCTCTTGCGCGACGCGATGTCCCAAACGCGAATCGTGTCGTCGTCGCCCGTACTCACGAGCTTCTTGCCGGTCGGGTCGAAGGCCAGGTGGGAGATGGAGCGGATGTGCCCCGGCTGCTGCATGACCACCGACTCGCCGGTCTTGACGTTCCAGACGCGAATCTGTGCGTTCTCCGCCCCGCTTGCAATCTTGTCTCCCTTCGGGCTCCACGCAACTGCCCGAACGGGAAGGTTGTGCCCCTTGAACACTTTGAGGGTCTGTCTCGTCTTCGCGTCGAAGATCTTGACGCTGTTGTCCGCCATGCCGCAGACGAACTGCGACCCGCTCGGCGCGAAAGCGACGCTCAGCGCCTCTTCGCCAAGCAGCTTGCCGGACGGCACGACCTTGTAAGCGGCGGCCGAGGACGCCACGAGAGCAAACGAAAACAGTGTAGGGATTGTCAGGCTTTTCATGATCTCCTCCTTGAGTCTCCATACGACAGACGAAGGAGAAGCCGATTCGTGTCAGGTGGAGTCGCCTAACTGGGTACCCGCTCCCGCCAGGTTCGCTTTTTGAGGCTGATGATCGGCTTGTCTGCTCTCTCCTGGTTGGTCCGTCAACCCTGCCGGCCTTCGATCGCCGCAATCAGGATCGCGGCGGCAATGCCCAGGCGGCGGTCCAGAAGACCGTCGCCAGCCGCTGGAAACTCGATGTCGAGCTTATAGAGGAACGGGTTGAAGCGCTGGTCGAGCTCGAGCACTCGCAGCCCAGCCACGTCCACGTGAAAGTGCTGGGGAATGAGCTTGCTGACGAAGCGCCGGAGCAGCGCCCACGCGGCGGTGTCCTCGTAGATTTCGCCGATCTCGCGGTCGTGAGCGTCCATGAGAATCCACGAATCGCGAAGCAAGGACCTCCAACCCCTTCGCTTCAAGGCTCCCACCTTTTGACCCGTGGGAGTGTAGATCACGTCGTAGGCAGCGGAAAAATCAATGATATTGCGCGACCGGATATGAAGGATCTCTTGGCGCTTTGACTCATCGCTGTAGACGCGAATGTCCTGTTTCAAACGGAACGCCTTCTGATTGCAAAACAG
>RFHN01000066.1 GCA_003695835.1 Armatimonadota bacterium | reverse complement strand
GCTCGGAACTATCCGAGAGCTTCCAATCGCTTCCCACTACAACCGAGGGTGGAGGCGACGGGATTGACCAGGTCGTCGCTGCCCTGATGAGTCTGGGCCACCGCCGCCTCGACGCTGAGCGGGCGGCTGCCGCCGCGCGGATGGAGATGGGAGATGCGCCAATCGAGGCGCTCGTCCGCGTCGCCCTACAACACGCATCGAGATCATGACGGACTTTCCAGATCGAGTCATCGCCGGCACGCCTCTTGAGGAAGATCAAGAGGTCGAACGGTCCTTGCGACCGCCAACACTCGAAGAATTCATCGGCCAGGAACACATCAAGGAAAACCTGCGCGTTTTCATGTCCGCCGCCAAACAGCGGAAGGAACCGCTGGACCATGTCCTGCTGAAGGGTCCGCCAGGCCTTGGCAAGACGACACTCGCCTACATCATTGCGGCGGAGATGCAGGCGCCCATTCGCATTACGAGCGGGCCTGCCATCGAGAGACCCGGAGACCTCGCGGCGATATTGACGAACCTGGAACCGAATACTGTCCTCTTTATTGACGAAATTCACCGATTGAGCCGACCGGTCGAAGAGATCCTTTACCCGGCGATGGAGGACTTCCGCCTCGACATCGTCATAGGCAAAGGCCCGGCCGCGCACAGTATCCGACTCGCACTGACGCCGTTCACGGTCGTAGGGGCTACGACGCGAGCCGGCCTGCTCACCGGACCTCTTCGCGACCGCTTCGGCATCATTCACACATTTGATTTTTATGATGTAGAGTCCCTCGTAGCCATCGTGCAGCGATCCGCCCGCATCCTGGGGGTACCCGTGGACGGTGACGGCGCACTCGAGATCGCGCGGCGAAGCCGAGGCACTCCGCGCGTGGCGAATCGGCTTTTGCGCAGAACCCGAGACTTCTGCCAACACCTCGGGAAGGACACCATTACCCGCGAGGTGGCGGAGTACGCCCTCGAAAAGTTGGAAATTGACGGCATCGGTTTAGACCGATTGGACCGCTCGGTGCTGGCGACGATCATCGAGAAGTTTGACGGTGGGCCGGTTGGGCTGGACACTCTGGCTGCGTCCGTTGGCGAAGACGTCGGCACGATCGAGGAGGTGTGCGAGCCGTTCCTTCTCCAAGCCGGCCTCTTGAAACGAACTCCCCGGGGCAGGATGGTTACGCGGCGGGCATTCGAAGCGCTCGGGCTGGAGACGCCGACCTCCGGGCTCTTTAGCGATCAGGACTTATGACGGATGTGGAGGATATCCCCATCCTGAACGACGTAGTCCTTCCCTTCCAACCGCATCTTGCCCTGTCTGTAACACTCTTTGACGCTTCCTAACGCCTCGAAGTCGGCGTAGGAAACGACTTCGGCTCGAATGAAGCCTCGGGCAATGTCGGAGTGAATCGTGTCGGCTGCCTTCCAGGCCGTCGCTCCTTTGCGCAACGGCCAGGCGCGTGTCTCTTTCTCTCCAGCTGTATAAAAGGTAACGAGATCGAGTGTCTGGTACACGGCGCGAACCAATCGATCGCGTGCGGATTCCTCCAAGCCAAGCGCCTCGATGAACTCCCGCCGTTCTTCCTCCGGCATCAGCGCAAGGTCCCGTTCGAGGACGGCGCAAAGCCGAACCACGGATACGCCCTGTTTTGCCAAGCTCCCCTCCCACTCCGTAGCCTCCGTCTTTCCCTCGTCCGTATTGATTACGACGACGAACGGCTTATCCGTAAGAAACTGAAAGGAATGGACCATCGCGGACTCGGAGTCATCCAACGCCGCCGATGAGATCGGCTTTCCGGCTTCGAGCTCGGGCTTCAGGCGAGAGAACAACGTCGCCTGCAGATAGTCCGGCGTGCCGGGCTTTTTTGCGTTCGGTTCCTTCGCGAGCCTCTCCAGCCGCCGCTCGATGCGTTCCAGGTCGGCGACGATCATTTCCGTGAGAATCGCGTCATAGTCGCGGGCTGGGTCGGGCTCGGCATGCCACGGCACGCTCGGGTCGCTGAACTCCCTCAAGACGATCATCACAAGCTCCGCCTTCCGAAGGCTTTCGGGAAACTCCGCTTTCCCTCCCCCTTCCGGCATGCCTGCCGGATCATCGCTGATCTCGAGTGCGACGGGCGTCTTCTTCTTCGCGGATGCATCGGTAGCCAGGGCGTCCAGCCGGCGATCCGGCACGGGTACAGCGACAACGTCCCCTGTACGGTCCAGGCCCGAAAGCGCCTGAAGCAGGGTTGTCTTACCGGATCGGCGGTAGCCAAAGAGTGCAACTTTCATTTCGATTCTTATTCGTTTACGAACTCCACTCGGATCGGCTGCTCTGGCAAGAAGCGGGGCAGGCCCCAAAAGAGCGCCGCTAAGAGGAACGCCAAAACGGCGAACAGCCAAGCCCGAGACCGAGGCGTGCGGAACATAAGCGGCGCCGATTATACTGGCAGGGCCTCCACGGTCTATAATGTGCGCAATGGCCCAGGTCCAGCGCCTCCCCGAATGGTTGAAGATCCGCCTCCCCCGCCCGGACACGATTCAGGAAGTCCAGCAGATGATGCGGGCGGCGCGGCTCCATACGGTCTGCGAGAGCGCAAGATGCCCGAACCTTCCGGAGTGTTGGTCGAAGAAGACCGCAACGTTTATGATTCTGGGCGATACCTGCACAAGAGCCTGCGGGTTCTGTGCCATCAAGGTCGGCAAACCGTTGACCGTGGACGAGGAGGAGCCGCGGAACGTCGCCAGGGTCGCCAAAGAGCTGGGTCTCAAGCACGTCGTAGTCACGAGTGTCGCCCGAGACGACCTTGCGGACGAAGGCTCGGGCCAGTTCGCGCGTACGATTGAAGCGCTCCATGAGGAACTGCCGAAAGCGATCGTCGAGGTGCTGGTTCCGGACTTCAAGGGAAAGCGGTGGTGCGTCAAGAACGTCATTGATGCCGGCCCGGAGATCTTCAATCACAACGTGGAAACGGTGCCGAGGCTCCACACGATTGTCCGCCCGCAAGCGAAGTATGAGCGGAGCCTGCGCGTGCTCGAAATGGCGAAAGAGCTCAATCCCAAGGTCTACACCAAGTCCGGCATCATGCTGGGTCTCGGTGAGACGCAGGAAGAGGTGGTCGGCGTCTTGAAGGACCTCCGATCCATTGGCGTAGATTGTGTTACGATCGGGCAGTACCTTCGCCCCACGATGCGTCACCTCCCCGTCTCCGAGTTCGTCCACCCGCGCGTCTTCAAAGAGTACGCGCAGATCGGCGAGGAGATGGGTTTTGCCTTTGTTGCCAGCGCTCCCTTCGTAAGAAGCAGCTATAACGCGATTGACTTCAGCCGCAAAGTCATGGCGGAGCGCTTGCAGGCTCTGGAGTCGTGAACCCTCGCATCCCGCTGATCGTTCGAGTTCTTCTCTACGCGATCCGCCTTACGCCGATCCTGATCCTCGGGCTTGGAGTGTGGCACCTGACGAGTCTGCTCCAACACCTCAACCGGCCGCTGTACAACCTTTCCGTCCATCTCGAAGGGCAGGAGGAATCGGCGACGATCCAGGTCCAGCGAGCGGAACTCGACCTCCACCAAGGCTCTCTCCACCTGCTCGGCGCAGCTCTCAAGAACAGCCGCGAAGAAACCGTGCTCTTTGTGCGCAACCTGAAGCTGATCCTTCCCCTCCCCTGGACGCAAACACGGACGACCGAAGTCGTCGCCTCCGGCGGACATGCCAAGGTCGTTCGACTCCCGGACGGCTCCCTCGACCTGCTGAGGCTGCTCCCTCCGACGAGGGAAGAAAAGCCATCCGAAACGCCTTTCTCTGTGCGCTTGGAGAACCTCTCTCTTCGGTACGTAGACACCACGGGCGAGGAACCCACCGAACTGACGGCGGAGGTGAGGGACGGTTTGATCGTTGGGGCCGCGGGCGTCTCGGTCGGCACGGCCCATGTTGCCGTCCCTGGCTCAGGATTGCTCCGGGCGCAGTTTGAGACCGACACCGATGGGCTTGCCTACCTCGAAGCCGAAACCGACGGCTTCGAATTCGGCGACCTGCTACCGAACCTGCAGCGAATTCGGGAATGGCCGAAAGACGCCGTGGAGCCGGTCAGCGCCCGGCGAGCGACTTTCCGGGGCACGGTTGCAGCGTGGAGGAGCGACGGCTGGCGATGGACGAGTGCAGGCGCACTCCGAGCCGAAGGCTTCGCGTACGGCAAGTACCGAGTTGCCTCGGCGGAAGTGGACGCAACGGCGGATTGGCTGCAGGCTGCCGGCCGAGTCACCGCATCCGATCGAGCTACGCAAGCCCGCGGCGTGTTCGCCCTCCGCTGGTCGCCGTTTCAATTCCGCTTCGACGGATCTGCCCGATCCGACGATCCGTCCATCCTGCAGACAGCGAGCGTCCAACTCCCCAAGGATCTTCGGTGGAGCGGACTCAACTGGAACGGATCCCTGCTCTACGAAGACTCCCTCCGCGCTTACGGCGATGCAACGCTCAGGACCCTGTCCTGGCAGGAACTCACTGCCCACGACACGACCGCGAAGCTTGTCCTCGCTGACAACCGCCTCCGAGTGTATCAACTTCAGTCCACGATTGCCAATGGGCGGCTGGCTGGAGACCTGTCTCTCAATCTCAACGATCTGTCGCTCCAAGGGTACGCAAGCTTAAGCGGAGCCGATCCACTCGCCATCCCCTACTTGCCCGACGCTCTCCGCGAGCACCTCACGCAGGGACAGTTCGACGCACAAGCCCTCTTCACCGGAACGCTCCAAGATCCTCGTGTGCGCGCGTCCGTTCACGGCATCAACGAGATCGTCTTTCCGGGAGAGGTTTACACTGTCGTGGACCAGCCTGAGATTTCAGCCGTTTTGGCGTATAGTAGTGGCAACCTTGCGATCGAGTCCCTTCTCGTGGGCGGTCGCAGCGGCTCGGTTGTCGCAAGTGGATCCATCGACCTTTCGTCTCTCTCGCTCGATCTGAACGTAAGGGCAAGCGCGATGGATCTGCTGGCATACCCGGATTCGCCGGTGTACGGGACTGGCTACGCCGACGTGAAGATTCACGGCCCGCTGGATGCCCTCCTCGTCGAAGGCCCGGTCGAGCTGTACGGAATCAGCAACGGCTCTCTCACCATTCCCATCATCACCTTCGAAAGCTCGATGGAAGCGAACCGACGAGTCTCGCTCACCTCCATCTCCGCGCGGCAGGGCGCGTCGGAGCTGACCGGATCGCTCGTCCTCGCACCCTCGGGGGACACATGGGCGATTGCGGGTGAGGGAACCCTCCGAAACGTCAGCCTGTCGGCGGCGACCGACGGCGAAGTCATCGGTCTCGCAGACGGGTCCTGGAACGCTGGAGGGACCGTGCAGGATCCGTCATTCGAGGCAACGCTCTCGTCCGACGCCCTCTTTGTCCGAGATCTCCCCATCGAGCAAGTACAGGCGCGCGGCCGATGGAAAGATCAGGCGCTGCACCTCGAGCAACTTACTGCCCAGTTCGCAGGCGGGTCGGTTTCCGGTAGCGGGACCTATGCCTTGACTGGCGAGAGTTCTGCGCAATTTCAATTCGAAAACGTAGACGTTTCTCAGCTCTCCGGCCTTCTGGGCGAGGCCATTTTGCTGGAGGGCCAGGCATCCGTTGCGGCTTCCGTGAACTTCTCAGACGGAGCGCTGAAGGGCGCCCAAGCCTCCCTGGAAGCGGGAGCCATCGCCGTGAACGGTCAGCCTGTCGGTAACGGAGGATTCGAGTTCGACCTTTCCGGGCAAACGGCCCGCCTCACCGGTTCGATCGGCTCCCTCGAAGGCTACTTCATCCTCGACGAGCTGGTCTACGACGTCGAGAGCGGCGGCTACACCCTGCAGGCCGCCGTACTGAACCTTCCGGCAAACGCCATCCGAACATTCGCGGACGCGGGTTTGACGACCCTGTCAGCCGAAACGCAGGAGTACGTGCGCAACGTCGACGGGCTGCTCACGCTGAACGTCGAAGCGGAAGGACGAGTCAGCCTCGACCCCGAAACGCGGAGGACCGAGGAGTTCGTCACGAACGGCCACACAACCCTGGAGCTAACGAATCTGTCCTTCCGATCCGAGCCGTTCGGCACGATCCGAGCGGAAGCCCAAAAGACAGGGACTTTGTGGAAGTTTTCTGACTTAACTTGGACGGATGGGCCGGTGAGCGCCCGGTTGCTGGGATCGGCTCCGAACACGCTCGACGAGGCTGGCGACGTCCACGTCGACCTCGAACTGTACGACATTCGCCTCGACGCACTGAGCCGCGCCCTTGCACTTTCCCAACCGCTCACGGGGTCGGCAGACCTTGTCCTCTCGACGAGCGGCCCTACAGAGTCCCCGATCGTACTCGCGTCGCTCGATGCTTCCGGAATCACGGTGGACGACGCCCCTCCCTTCGACGTCTCTCTCGTCGGGGTTCGGGTCGAGGACGGTGCCATTGCGCTTGACCCCAACGAGGGAGTCGGCTATCTGAACGTCAAGAGCTTCCAGGCGCGGCTGGACGAGGCGCGCATTCCGTTCCGATATCCCTTCGAGTTTCCGGACGAGCCGCTGATGGCGCGGATCACGGTTCCTGAGCGGGATCTCAACGCGGTGAGCGACTTCTTCGGCGGACTCGACACGGCGGTCACGTCGGGAACAATCCACGAAGGGACGATCCTCGTTTCTGGCACCCTCTCGGAGCCCAAAGTACAAGGGCAGATCGAGGCGGAGGCAGAGCGTCTGGCTTTCGCAGGCCTGGATCAAATCTTCCACAACGCGAAAGCGCGGGTGAACCTGGACGGGATGGAGGCATCTTGGACTGGAGAGGTACACGACGACTCTGGCGGATCGCTTCGATCCACGGGCATCGTTGACCTGAACGCCGGCGAAATCAAGGACGCCCTGCTGGATATTGACCAGTTTCACTTGCGCCAAGAGGTCGGCGATCGAAACCGGTTTACGGGAGCGCTCGCAGGCTCGGTCACGGCGTCGGGTCCGTTCGGCGAGCCGCAGGTTCGGGGCTCTGTGACCGTGTTAGGGGGTTCCGTGGAACTTGCCGGCGAGTTCCCCGCTGGTGAAGGGCCGGTGTCCTGGCCGATCAATCCTTCCTTCGACGTTCAGCTCGGGGCCGAACCCTTCCGGTTCACCTCGGGACCGCTCAAGGCGACCGTAACTGCCGAAGGGACCTTGCTCGGGACGCTCGAATCGCCCCAGCTCCGGACCGAGTTTCAGATCCAAGACGGTTCCCTCACTCTTCCGACCACCGATCTGCGTTTCGCTCCGGGTAGCCGTGCCGTCCTCGTGTATGCGCCCGCCGAAGAGTTCGAATCCGATGCCAAGCTGGACGTCGTTCTCAACGCCACCACGCGCGTGACCGCCAGCAACGGACTGAATGTGCAACGATATCTGATAAACTTGACCATTACGGGAGACGCGCTGAGCGATGAGGACTTCAACATCCTGGCCACGAGCGATCCGCCAGACCTCAGCCGCGACCAGATCTTGGCGATCCTCGGCCAGCAGCAGCTCATCGAGGATGTCGCGGGCGCAGCGCTCGGGGGGTTCAACTCCCAGCTCACGCAGACGATCGGCTCCGTCATCGCGCCGGTCCTCGCCCGCTCGGTTACGCGGAGTCTGGAGCAGTCGCTGGGTCTGGACTATCTGGCATTCGACATTCGTCCAGGAAGCCCAACGACCGTAACGCTCATCAAGACGCTCGGATCGGGCTTCAGCTTGGAGTACCGTCGAACGGTGGAGCTGTTCGAGCAGACGGGCGTTCCGCTGGAAGAGATCGGACTCACCTACGTCCCCCGGATCCGGAATCCTATCCTTGGCCGGGTTCGTATTTCCGTAGTCGGTCAGCGCGATGGGATCCTCCGGCTCTCGATCGGGTACTGGCAGCGGTTCTAACAGGCGAGCGAATGGAAACGATTTGGAAGGCTGAGGGTCTAACTTTCGAAACTATGGGGTCCGAGTCAAGGGAATGAGCGGACGCCGGGAAGAATTCGAACAACTCGTCGAGCGCTATGAGAGAAGGATCTTCAACGTGGCTCTAAGACTGACTGGCGACGAGGACCTGGCGGCGGAGTTGACGCAGGAGACGTTCGTTCGAGCGTTCCGTTCCTGGGGCCGCTTCCGCGGCGACGCTTCGGCGTTCACGTATCTGTATCGGATCCTGGTGAACCTAAACAAGGACCGTATCGCGTCGGAGATTCGCCAACGCGAGAGGACGGTCTCCCTGTCGCAAGAGAGTGACGAGGGAGCAGAGCTCGAGATTCCGGACACGGCTGCAGATCCGCACGAAGCGGTAGAAAAGGCGGAGTTCCGAAGAAAGCTGCACGAAGCGATCCAGGATTTGCCCCTCGGGTACCGGGAGTGTGTTGTATTGAGGGCGTTCGAAGGGCTATCCTATGAAGAGATTGCCGAGGTGATGGGCATTACCGTCGAGGCGGTACGCTCGCGGCTCGCTCGGGCGCGCCAACACCTTCGGCAGGCTCTGGAGTCTTATATGGGTGCAGGGAATGGACACTAAGATGTGGAGAATCGTCATCGTTGCTGCTTTGGCCGTGCTCGGCGCGGCGCTCGCGAGTGCGCAAAACCGACCCGTCGGCGAGATCGTCGTCAAGGGGAATCAAGCGGTCGCGACCGAGACGATCTTGGCAACGATGCAGACCAAAGTCGGTCAGCCCTATCGAGAAGATCTCATCCAGCGGGATCGCCGAACGCTACAAGATTTGAACCTCTTCCAGGATGTGAAGATCTATGCCTCCCTGATGGACGACGACCGGTGGCGGGTAACCGTGGAGGTCGTCGAGTGGCCCATCGTTCGGAGGATCGTGATTCAAGGGAACACCGTCGTCAGCGAAGATGAGATTCGGAAGGCGATCCAGATGAAGGAGGGCGAGATGTTCAACCCTGCCTATCTGGTTCCCGACGCAAACGCAATCAGCGATCTCTATCGCAACAAGGGATACTTCGCGCAAGTCGTCCGGTACGAACCTTCGCCCAACGATCCGGGAACGGTCGAGATCCAGATCGTCGAAACCAGAGTCCATAAGATTATCTTCACCGGTTTGACAAAAACGAGGGAGAGCGTTCTGCGCAAACTCATGGATCAACGCGAGGGCGAGTTGCTGCACTCCCCAACGATCACTGCAGACTATCGCCGACTCGTGGATACACAGTGGTTTGAGGGATTTGACCCAAGCGTGCGCGAGGCGGGTGAGATCGGAAGCGTGGACTTGGTCCTCAACTTCACCGAAACGCGCACCGGCCTCTTCAACGCGGGAGTGCAACTCGACCCACGAAATCGGCTGGCGGGCATACTCAGCGTTACGGAAACGAACTTGTACGGCACGGGGCAGTCCGTGGGAATCAACCTCCTGCAGTCCACGCAGGGTCTCGGTACGAGTATCTCCCTCAATTATGGAAATCCCGTACTCGACTCGAAGAGGACCTCGATCAGCGCAAGCCTCTTTTCCCAAGAGACGCTCGTGTTCGGGCGCACCTTCTTTGGAAGCGGCGAGGGACTCGGCTCAGACAATCGGTTCACGCAGAGGCGTAGCGGCGCATCTGTTGCCCTCTCTCGCGAAATCAGCAAGAACAATCGGGCTACGGTCGGCATCCGCTCGGAGCTGGTAGACACAAACAACTTCCTGCCCAACCCGGGTGAAGAGTTCGTCTTGCAAGACGGCATCGTCACCTCGCTCAGCCTGGCCTACACTTCCAACCGCCGGGATATCAGCATCGAGCCGTCCTTCGGAGACTGGCTCCGCGTGAGCTTGGAGCCGAGCTTCATTGACATCCGAAGCGTGGGCGGGGAGACGCAAGGATATTCCATCCTCGGCACAGGATTCTTTACTCGAACCACCATAGACTATCGCAGATACTTCAGCAAAGGCGGGCCCAGGAGGCCGGAAACCTTCGACACAGACACGAGAACCGTCCTCGCAACCCGCCTCTATGCCGGTACGATCTTCGGACAGGTTCCCTTCTTCGAGCAGTTCTTCATCGGTGGCGTGAACGGCGTTCGCGGCTATCCGGAGGACCGCTTCTGGGGACGAAGCGCTCTGCTCGCACAGGTGGAGCTGCGCTACCCGATCCAGAAAGCCTTCCATCTCGTCGGCTTTGTGGATTACGGAGGCGCTTGGGACGGCTATCCAGGGATCCGCAACTTCAAGCAATCGAACTCTTTCGACCTGCACCTCGGCTACGGCGTGGGCATCAGTTTCCGAACGGCCCTGGGGCCGATTCGAATTGACCTCGGCTTCAATGAAGACGGAGGTTCGAGGACTCACTTCACGATCGGAACGAGTTTCTAACACAATAGGAGAACAAGGACGACAATGATGAAAAAGAACAACTGGACCCTCTACGCGGCGCTGGCAGTCTTCGGTCTGCTGGCTGTGGCCGCTTTTCAAAACCAAACGCCCAAGTTCGGCGTGGTGAACCTTTCCACGGTGGCTGACAAATCCAAACTCGGCCAACGGGAGAAGGACGCATTCAACGCCTTCCGAACCAAGGCAAACAACCTGCTCACCTTTGTGAACAATAACAAGGTGATGACGGCTCAGCAACGGGATCGGCTGATCAGCCTGTGGCTGAAAGACAACCCTACCGCTGCCGAGACGCAAGAGCTGGAGCAACTCAAGAGCGCGATCCAAACGGCGAGCAGCCGCTACGCGGAGCTTGTCCGAAAGTCGAATCCTACTCCCGATGAACTGCAGGAGCTCAGCGAAAAATCCGCGTTGGCGGGCGTCACCCAAGACATCCTGCCTCAGCTCCAGGGTTTCGTCGGTCAGGAGCTACAAGCTCGCGCTGAGCAGAAGCAGACGGATGTGCTCGCCAAAGCTCGCGCAGCCGCGGCGAAGTACGGCAAAGAGCAAGGGTTCTCCGTCATCTTTGACCAGGATGTCGCCCCCTATGCTGCGAACGACGTAACCGATGAAGTCGTCAAAGTCATGGATCGCGATAACCCTTAGTCTGCTCGCCCTGGGCGCGTGCGACAAACGGGAAGCCGTCTTCGTTGACCTGAACCGCGCGGAGACCCTGCTCGCGATTCAGCCTACGGAGGCGGTGGAGCTTGCTCCCGTGAACGCCTCACTGCCGTCCACCCAATCGCACTGGGAGCTTCCGCCAACGCCTCCCCTGTCCGCCGAAGCAGGAGCGCGCGCCGAACACGTCGGCGCCTTGCTGAAAGAGCAGCTCGAAACCACCGAACAGGAGCTGCTCGCAGCTTTCGAAAAGGACGCCTTGATCCAAGCCTCGACTGAGATCGCGACGCTGCGCTCCGCGCTCGGCGAAACCCTGGGAGAGTTCGACAGCAGGTTGTTGGGAGAAGCATCCGCCATCATCCAAAGCCGCGCGACGGAACGGGGGAGGATGCTTGCCCGGCTCGCCTTTCTTGCGGGGTTCCCTCCCGGAAAGACGCGGAAGTCCAACGTACCCTGGCCTACGGCGCTGAACGAAGACTGGGCGAGAGAGGCTGACCAACTGCGAGAGAAGCTCCGAGCCTGGGATCAGGAAACCTACGCGCGGCTCGATGAGCTGGTCGCTGCGCATCACAACCTCCAGGCGAGCGCTCGGGAACGGGTCCAGAAGGCGATCGAGGCGATCCGCAGCACCGCACGCCAATCGGCGGAGACGAGAGCGCAGGAGGTGATGACCTCGGTGGGAGGCATCCGACTCGACGACCTGATGGCTGACGAACCGCTCGTCCCGCCGACCGTTTCGGCGGGCGGTTCTGTACAAGTTGCCGCTTCAAGATTGCATGTATCGGCTATGCATTCTTCTGCAGAAACTGGCGCTTCCGCAGCTCGCCAACGAGCACAGCGCCACCTCGAGATTTTTCTTCGGCTCCACGGGTACAAACTGGCGCAGCCTGGACAGGGCAAAGACGCAACAGGAGAATTCATCACTTGGCTTCAGAAGAGACTCAGTGGACACTCGCAGAATTAGCTGAAATCGTCGGCGGCTCCCTTTGTGGCCCGGAGGACCTGGTCGTCCGCAGGCCGGTCCCGGCTGGCTTCGACGACCCGGAAGGAATCACCTTCGCCGAATCCGAGGCGTATCTCGAACGGGCGGAACGTTCAACCGTAGGAGCGGTCATCGTCTCCCACGAGATGCGGAAGACGGAAAAGCCCCACATCCGCCACGCGAATCCCCGGCAGGCGTTCGGCCGGGTCTTGGCGCTGAGCTGGCGCGACTTACCGTTGGAGGAAGGTGTCCACCCGACCGCAATCGTCGCAGACGGCGTCGCGATCGCCCCGACCGCTCGCGTAGGAGCGTATGCCGTCATCGAGTCCGGCTGTGTTTTGGAAGACGACGTCAAGGTCTATCCGTTCTGTTACGTAGGACCCGACTGCCACTTGAAGGCGGGATCGAAGCTGTACCCGAGAGTTACGGTTTATCGCTCGGTTGTCATCGGTGAGCGCACGGTGATCCACTCGGGCGCTGTGATCGGCGCCGATGGCTTCGGCTACTTTTGGGATGGCGAAAAGCACCGGAAGGTGCCCCAGGTGGGGTCGGTCGTCATTGGCGACGACTGCGAGATCGGCGCTCTCGCGGCTGTGGACCGCGCCACGGCTGGCGTGACGCGCATCGGCAACGGTACCAAGATAGACAACCTCGTTCAGATCGCGCACAACGTGGAGATCGGCGACGACGTCATTCTCGCCGGCCAAGTGGGAATCAGCGGGAGCAGCCGGATCGGGGACCGGTGCACGCTCGCTGGCCAGGTCGGGATCGGCGACCATGTCGAGATTGCAGACGATGTAATCCTGGGAGGACAATCGGGTGTGGAGGACGACATTACGGAGGGCGGGCGGTATTGGGGTACGCCAGCCATCCCCTTCACCGAAGCCGCGCGTCTTACGCTTCTTCTTCGCAAGTTGCCGGATCTCGCCCGGAAGGTGAGAGAATTGGAGAAGAGGCTCAGCGATCGGGAAGAAGACGAGAGATGAGGGTCTTCCCATGTACGACGATCGCAGAGCCGATCGAGCAGCAAGGCGTGGGAATCCACACGGGCGAAAATGCAACCGTGCGGATCCTTCCAGGTAGCGAAGGGCTTCGGATCCGAAGGCCGGGCGAGCCGTGGACACCCATGACGCCGGACGCCGTCACGTCCACCACACGATGCACCTCGATCGCGGGAATCCGAACGGTCGAGCATCTGCTCAGCGCGCTCATGGGAATGGGCGTCACGGACGCGGACATAGAGGTGGACGGCGAAGAGGTCCCGATCCTGGACGGGAGCAGCCTGCCCTGGGTGGAGGCAGTTTCCCATGTCGGGACGGTAGCAACGGGATCGAGCCGGACGTTTGAGTTTCGGGGTGAAGTGCGTGTCTCCGAGGAGGACCGAACGGTGATCGTCAGGCCGGGTGCGGGGGGGCTGTACGCTGTTTACGAACGATGGCCATTCCCCGGTCGCCAGGAGCTTTCTCTGACTTTTACGGAGGAGACCTACGCCAAGGAGATCGCTCCGGCCCGAACGGTCGCTCTGGAAATCGAGGTGGAAGAGCTGCTGCGGGCGGGTCATGGGCGAGGAGGAACCCCGGAAAACACGCTCGTGATCGGCGCGGACGGGTATCTTACGCCTTGCCGCTTCGAGGATGAGCCAGTCCGGCACAAACTGCTCGACTGCATCGGCGACCTGGCGCTGGCGGGCGTTCCGTTGCGATTTCTCGACGTTGCGTGCGAGCGGGCGGGACACACTCTCCACGTCGCGGCTGCCCGAGCGTTGGCCGAGAACCTTCACTGGACGGAGAGATAGCAAATGGCAATGGACATACGACAAATCCAAAAGTTCCTTCCCCATCGTTACCCGATGCTCCTTGTGGACCGGGTGGTAGAGTTGGAGCTGGGCAAACGCGCTCGGGGCTACAAGAATGTGAGCGCGAACGAGGCGTTCTTCGTGGGGCACTACCCGGGCATGCCCGTCATGCCGGGCGTCTTGATCTTGGAGAGCATGGCGCAAGTCGGGGCAGTGATCCTGCTCGCCGACGAACGCTTCGAGGGATACACGCCGCTCGTCGCGGGGTTTGATAAGGTCAAGTTCAAGAGACCCGTCTTCCCTGGCGACCGACTCGATACGGAAGTCGAAGCCCTCTGGTTCCGAAAACAGATGGGCGCGCTCAAGGCCACGGCGACAGTGGACGGCGAAGTCGCTTGCACGGCTGAAATCCTGTACAAAGTGCTCAGCGACGGGGAGACGCTTTGAGAAAAATTCACCCGACCGCCGCCGTCAGCCCTCACGCCGAGCTTGGCGAGGGCGTCGTCGTCGGCCCGTACGCGGTCATTGAAAGAGGAACGATTATAGGGGATCACTGTCGCATCGAAGCCCACGCGGTCGTCCGCCGAAACACTCGCATGGGGCAAGGCAACGTGGTCGGGCACGGCGCGATCCTCGGCGGCGATCCGCAAGACCGCAAGTACCAAGGTGAAGACACCTATCTTGAGATCGGAGACAACAACGTCTTCCGAGAATTCGTCACGATCCACCGCGCCACAGGCGAAGGACAAAAGACAACCATTGGGAATGACAACTATCTGATGGCGTACTGCCACCTTGGCCACAATGTCGAACTACACGACCATGTCACGATGGCAAACAACGTGGGAGTGAGCGGCCATGTCACGATCGAAGAAGGCGTCAACATCGGCGGCCTCACCGGCATCCACCAATACGTCCGGGTCGGAAAGTACGCGATGGTGGGAGGTATGTCGAGGGTCGTGCGCGACGTGCCGCCATTCATGCTTACGGAGGGAACGCCGCTCCGCGTTTACGACATCAACGCCGTCGGACTCCGGCGCATGGGGGTTTCGACCGAGGTGCGCCTCGCTTTGCACAAGGCCTGCAAACTGCTCTTCCGCTCCGAAATGGGTATGTCTCGGGCCATCGAAGCCGTGCGCAGAGAGGTCCAGATGACCGAGGAAGTCGAGTACCTCTTGAACTTTGTTGAGAACATCGGAGCGGGCCGGTTCGGTCGTCAGAAGCAGAGAGCGTGAAGGGCACGGTACTGCTATCGGCTGGCGAAGCGAGCGGAGATGCCGTCGGGGCGCATCTTCTACGAGAGATGCGCTCGCTTGGATTCACGGGCGAAGCGTTCGCGGTTGGCAGCACTCATCTCAAGGCTGCTCGAGCGCGCATGCTCTGTGATTCGTCGAAGTGGGGAGCGTTGGGCATTTACCAATCCCTCAAGGTGGCGCCGCGAGTGTACGCTGATTTTCGAAAGATCAAGGCGTGGATGAAATCGCATCGGCCGGATCTCGTAATCGGCATTGACTTCGGCTACTTCAATATTCGTCTACTGAAGCTCGCCAAACGATCTGGAGCTCGAACGCTGTACTACATGCCTCCAGGCAGCTGGAGAAAGAACAAGCAGGGCAAGGACCTGCCGAAAGTAGCCGACAAGATTGCGACGCCGTTCGAGTGGTCCGCGAAGATTCTCCGCGAGATGGGAGCCGACGTGGAGTGGGTGGGGCACCCCATCGTTCAAATGGCTGGCGAGCCGTTCCCCGGACCGCGGCAGGGGGTCGCCGTCCTACCCGGCAGTCGAACGCACGAAGTCCGCAACAACCTTCCGGCAATCGCCGAAGCGTTGGAGCCGATCGCCGAAAGCGCCGGACCGATTCGCATTGCTCTCGCGCCAACGGTCGAGGGCCAGAGCGTCTTGAAGCTCTGGCAGCGAACCACGGACGTGCCGATCGAGCTACGAGCCGGGCCTGCGATCGAAACGTTGAAACAGTGTCACGCTGCGATCGTCTGTTCGGGTACGGCGACGCTGGAAGCCGCCGTCGCGCGCACACCCATGGTCATCGTGTATCGGGGCGACAAAATCATGGAGCTGGAGTACAGGATCCGGCGGCCCAAGTTCCAGTATATCGGCTTGCCATCCATTCTCTTGGAAAGGCAAGTGTGCCCCGAGCTGATCCAATGGGAAGCTACGCCGGAGCGTATCGGCGAAGAGATACGCAAGTTGGTCGGAGATACTCCAGAGAGGAACGCGCAGCTACAGGCCTTCGACGAGCTTCAAGCGGTCCTTGGCCCGCGCGATTCGCTCACGCGAACGGCCGAAATCGCGCTATCCTGTTTGGCAGGAACGATGGAGTCGAGCGGTGTTTGATCCACGGTTTCGACAGATGGTCTTCGCGCAGAGGCGGCTGATCGTTCTCGGCTTGCTCTGCGCGCTGTTCGCGGCCATCATCAACGTGGGTACCGCGGAGCTGATTCGTCGGACGCTCGGCGCCGCCACGTCGGGCGACACGCGCCGCCTCGGGTTGATCTCCCTATTCGTAATCGGGGTCTTCTTCCTCAAGTACTGGTTCTCGCGCGGTCAGGCGTACTTCCTGACCAAAGCCGCCCACCGGCTCACCGCGGACCTCCGCAAGAAGCTGTTCGCCAAACTGCAACAGCTCCCGATCGCCTACTTTCATGAAAAGAAGGTGGGCAACCTACAAAGCATTCTCACCAACGATGTGTCGGTGGTCCAGAGCGGCCTGCCGCTCATTCGCGATTTCGTGGATTCGCCGGTCCTCGTCATCGGCGGAATCGGATACATGTTCTTCGTCAGTTGGCAACTGACGCTGGTGTCCCTTCTCGCTATACCGCCTATCGCTTACGTAATCCTTACCACCTCGCGCAAGGTGCGTCGGGATCAATCGCTCGTCCAGCAATCGCTGGGAGAGATGGGGGCGATGATGCAAGAGTCGCTGAGCGGAGTGCGGGTGGTCAAGTCCTTCGCCGCGGAAGATCGGGAGACCTTGCGGTTCGGAGAACGTGTCGAAGAGAACTTCGCGGACAACATGCGAGTCGTGCGGCGGGTAACGCGCCTCCGTCCGCTCGTCGAGTTCATCGGCGCCGTTGCAGTGGCTGGAATTTTGTGGTACGGTGGTTATCTCGTGGCTCACGGAGCGCTCCAGGTCGAGGGACTGATGGCGTTCATCTTCGCCGTAGATCGCGTCGTCCGCGGAGCCACCGGTCTCGGCAACATCGGCAACATCATGGGCCAAGTTCGAGCCGCCGTGGATCGCATCTACGGCGAGGTCCTCGACGCGCAGAGCGAAGCCGTGGACGAGAACGCGACTCTCACGATCCCGAACCCTCGTGGTCACATCGCGCTGGAGGACGTAGGTTTTGTCTATCCTGATGGTACGAGGGCGCTCGAAGGCGTGCGCTTCGAAATCGAGCCGGGAACCTCCGTTGCGTTGGTGGGCGGTAGTGGCGCAGGCAAGAGCACGCTTGCCGATCTCTTGCTGAAGTTCTACCAACCCACGGAGGGGGTGATCCGCTTTGATGGCGTGGACATATCCCAGCTCGACACTCGTTGGCTTCGAGAGCAGTTCGGCGTCGTCCCGCAGCAGACGCTCCTCTTCGCAGGCACCGTCGCAGAGAACATCGCGTTCGGAAAGCCCGACGCCACCATGGAAGAGATTCGCGAGGCTGCGGCTCGCGCCCACGCCCTCGAGTTCATCGAGTCCATGCCGAACGGATTCGATACCGTGCTCGGCGAGCGCGGCGTGCGGCTCTCCGGCGGCGAAATGCAGCGCATCGCAATCGCCCGCGCCCTCCTTGTGAACCCGACGGTCCTGCTACTCGACGAAGCCACCTCCGCCCTCGATGCGGTGAGCGAAAAGAAGGTACAGGAAGCGCTGGAACAGGTCATGCACGAGCGAACGACGATTGTGATTGCGCATCGCCTCACGACTGCAGCTCGAGCGGATCGCATCGTTGTTCTCCACCGCGGCCGGGTCGTCGAGATGGGATCTCACGAAGAGCTCATGAAGCAGAAGGGATACTACGCGACGATGTATCAGGCGTTTAGCGAAGGGATCTTCGATGGCAACCTGTAACCTCGCGTTGGAGCGCGTCACTGCCGGCTACGGCGAAAAGCCGGTCCTGACCGAGATTTCCTTAGAAGTCTCTCCCGGCGAGATCGTGGCGCTCGTCGGCCCCAACGGCTCCGGCAAGACAACCTTAATTCGCACCGCAAGCGGAGTTCTGCCTCTGATGGCTGGTGCCATCCATCTCGGAGAAACTCCGCTGAGCGATCTCTCGCGGAAGGAAATCGCACAACGCGTCGCCCTCGTTCCTCAGTTCGAAAATCCAGCCTTCGATTTCAGCGTCCGGGAGTTAGTGTCCATGGCGCGCTATCCCTGGGGCGAAACCGGCATGCATCGCGTCGAGGAAGCGCTCGAGCGGCTGGAATTGAGCTCCCTACACGACAGGCCGATCTCTCGTCTCAGTGGCGGAGAGCGTCAAAGGGTGTTGCTGGCACGCGCCCTTGCCCAAGATGCGCCGATCCTGCTGCTCGACGAGCCGACCGCGCACATGGACGTGCAGCATCAAGTGCAGACGGCTCGGCTACTCCAAGAGCTTGCCCAGGAAGGGCGCACCATTCTCACCTCGCTCCACGACCTCAACTTTGCCGCGGCCTGCGCGACCCGCCTCGTCGTGCTCAGCAACGGCTCCGTTGCGCTGGATGGGCCGCTGCCCTCCGCGCTCGAGAGCGAAACGATTGACGTCGTGTTCTGCGAGCGCTTCAAGCGCGTGCGAGATTCCTTCCCTCTGCTCTTCCCTCAGTCGCTGCTCGAAGAATCCAAGGGAGGCAGGACCGTACCTTCGCATTCGCCGAAGCCCACGCGGTAGCCCTCGCCTTCGCACCAACCGCGCATCAGTACGCTGTCTCCGTCCTGCAGGAACGATCGCTCCTCGCCGGTCTCGTCGAGCTTCAGCGGGCGCTCGCCGCGCCACGCAAGCTCCAGCATCGAACCGTACGAATCTGGAGTATCGCCGCTGACCGTTCCTGACGCGTATAGATCCCCTACTTGGATGTTTGTCCCGTTCGACGCCTGGTGCGCCAACTGCTGCGCCATGTTCCAATACATCTGGCGAAAGTTCGTCTTGCAGATCCGCTGGTGTTTCGACATCGCCGTACTCTTCAGCCATACCTCGAGATGAAGATCCAGCGCCCATTTCCCCTCGTACCGCAGGTACGGCAGTACCGGTGGATCCTGAACCGGCCCCTCGACGAAGAACGGCTCCAACGCGTCGAGCGTAACCACCCAAGGGCTGACCGTCGTCGCAAAGGACTTGGCGAGAAACGGTCCCAGCGGCTGATACTCCCAACGTTGAACGTCGCGAGCCGACCAGTCGTTGACCAGCACCAATCCGAAAATGAACTCGCGAGCCTGGCTTGTCGGAACGATCTCGCCGAGGGGGTTCTCTTTGCCGGTGAAGAACCCGACTTCAAGCTCGAAGTCCAGCGCTTTCGTCGGGCCGAAAAGCGGGCTCTCCGCGTCTGCGGGTTTCGTTTGCCCCAGCGGCCTTCGGACCGGCGTTCCCGACACAATGACGCTGCTCGCCCGGCCGTTGTAGCCGACCGGAAGGTGCTTCCAGTTCGGCATGAGCGGGTTGTCCGGGCGGAACATGCTGCCGACGTTCGTGGCGTGCTGCTCGGAAGAGTAGAAGTCAACGTAGTCACCGATCTCGAACGGAACCTGCATCCGTACCCTCGTCCGCTCGAACAGGGAGCGACTCCTCAGGTCTGCGTCTTCCCGCAGCGATCCGTTGTCGACATGAAGCAAGTCGAACACGCGCAACCGCACCTCGCGCCAAGTCTCTCGGCCGAGCGAGACGAAACGATTCAGGCTTCGCGAAGCGAATACCTCTGCCGGGGCGCCGATATCGAAGCGCTGGGCGACCGCTGATAGGTCGAGCACAAACTCCCCAATGGCAACGCCCACGCGGGGCGCCTCGCCCTCTGGCGAGAACACGCCGAACGGCAAGTTCTGAATCGGAAAATCGCTCGAAGGGTCCACTTCGATCCAAGAAGTGGCTCGAGGGTCATGCGTCTTATCCATCGGGCGTAGGTTACCAAGCCTCAGCCGTCGTTATGCCAGATACCGAAGGCGCTCCAACGATTCCACCGGCTCTGCCACGGAGCAGGAACCGAAACTCCGAACGATGCCGCGAGCCTCTTCGATGTCCGATGTCCCCAGATCCACGTCTCCCCAGCGAATCGCGTCCTCCGAGACCTGTACCGAGGCGGGGTCCGACTCTTTCAAGAGGGAGACCAACTTCGCCGCGTCTCGCAAGCCGCCCATGAGCGCCGCGACAGACCCGAGCAAGACATTGAGGAAGCCGAACAGGTGCGTGCCGACTTTCTCATCATAGTGATACAGAGCCTCGTGAAGCCCCGCCGTGAACTTGAAGGGCAGGCGAAGCTCCGAGCATGTGAGGATGAACGCGGCCACATTCTCCGCGGAGGGGATCGCCTCTGGAGTGAGTCCGCCTGTCCGCATCTTCGCGTAGTATCCCTTGTCTCGAATCTCCTCCAAAACCGAGCGGAGCGATCCCGGCCAGGACGGCGTAACCGGCACTTCGAGGAAGGCGGGCCGGCCGGCTTCGTCACGCCATTCCGGGAGGCCCTTCCCTCCCTGCTCGACCTCGCTCCACTTTCCTTCCCAACTCCGAATGGCGAGGCCCGGCGAAGCGTTCGCCTGGCGCCAGCCCGTTTCGAATTCCTCGCTTCCCACCGGGTAGGGAGAGAGCACCGTCACGTCCATCGGGCGGCCGTTGCGGACGGATTCGAACTCGTCCCAACGGTCGAGCGGGCAGATGAAGCCGGTCATGAGAAAAGACTCCGGCCCCTCGCAATGGCGGAAGTACTCTTCGATCGCTTCCTCCATCGAAAGAGCGGCCGGCGGAAACAGACCCGCATAGTCAATGCATCGAAGCAGAAGGGCTTGGAGCGGTGGCTGCATCGTTCCTCTCATCGTTTCAGCGCCAAGGCACCCATCGGATCCCACGGAGGCAGCGGAATCGGCTCCTGCTCGAGGACCGACTGGAGCGACTTCGGCAAGAGCCGAACATCCACGGCAACCTCGTACACGTATTCGTCGAACCACCGATCCGTCATCACCAGATACCCTTTGTCTCCACCTTCCTGACCCCAACTGTTCTCGACGCGCCAGGCGGTCGGGTTGCCTTCCTCGTCCAGATTGACGCCGGCGAAGACCATGGCATGGTTCATCATACTGTCGCGGTAATCGAGCCGTTCCGCCTTGTCCATTCCAATGGTGCAGCCGTAAAG
>RFHN01000065.1 GCA_003695835.1 Armatimonadota bacterium | reverse complement strand
GCGTGACGCAGACCTCGAGGCCCACCTCCTCCACGCTGCCCGTGGTGAGATAGACCTTCTCCTTCCCGACTTCGTAGGGAAGCTTGAGAGCCGGCGCTTGCGCGCCCTGGGCGAGAATGATTCCGGCGAAAACAGTCAGCGCTTGCATGCCCGGAGTATACAGGCTCCGGCGGTACGCGGTTTCGCCGCTGGGCAGAAGGTCCTACTCCAACTCGTCAAGGACAGCCGAGCGATCTACCGGCAGTTCCTCTGTGTCGAACGCCGGCGTGTTTCGCCACGTCCAGACCGCTGCCCCGAGAACGACGAGAATCACCAGGATTAGCGCCATAGCTCTTCGGTACGACTGCATGGTTACCGGTTTTCCTGCAACTTTCATGCCAAAACGCCTTCCAGGCGGGTAACTTGACAAAACCGATGAAGGCCAAGAAGCCTGTAAAGAGAGCCCGAACGAGAACCTATCCGGTCCTTCCCATCCGGGATACGGTTCATTTTCCGAACCTGGTCCACACGTTGCTGGTGGGCCGCGCGGTATCGCTTCGCGCCCTCCGGGAGGCGCTGAACGGCAGCCGGTTGATCGTAACGCTCACGCAGAAGGATGTCGCCGTCGAGGATCCTCAACCGAAGGATCTCTACCGAGTCGGGACGCTCTGCGAGGTCGTCCAGGCGGTGCCGGTTCCAGATGGAACGATGCGCGCGGTCTTACGCGGTTTGGCTCGTTTCAACGTCACGGACCTGTTCGTGGAGGACGCAGCCTTCCAGTGCCGAGGCGCAAGCGTGGAGGAACGGTCCTCCAACGGAAAGACGGCGATCGCGAAGTATCGCGAGGCAGTTCGTCTCTTCGAAGAGGTGATGGACCTCGGGAAGCAGATTCCCCCCGAGGCGTTGCAGCTCGTCATGGAGCTTCGGGACATTGGGGCGGTCGCCGACTGTATCTGCCACCACCTGCCGCTCGAAGCCCAAGCCAAGCAGGCGATCTTGGAACAGTTCGACCCGAACCGCCGAATCAACGAAATCCTCGCTACCCTCGCACGCGAGCGCGAAATCCTCATCGTTCAGAACGAGATTCGTTCCGAGGTCGAACGAAGGCTGGGAGACACCCAGCGCGACTACTACCTGAGAGAGCAGCTGCGAGTCATCCAACAGGAATTGAGGGGGGCGGACGATCGCGGCGACGACGTCTCGGAGATCCAGAAGAAGATCAAAGAGGCGAACATGCCTCCCGAGGTACGCGAGAAGGCCGAGAACGAGCTCAACCGTCTCCAACGAGCGGCCCCCGCCTCTCCGGAAGGCATGGTCATCCGGACCTACCTCGACTGGCTGACCAGTCTGCCGTGGGACGTCCTCTCCCAAGACGCGCTCGACGTCCGCCGGGCGAAGGAGATCCTTGACCGGGATCACTTCGGCTTGAAGCAGGTGAAGGATCGCGTTCTCGACTTCCTCGCCGTGCGTCAGGTCGCGTCCAGCCTTCGCGGGCCCATTCTTTGCTTCGTCGGCCCTCCGGGAGTAGGGAAAACCAGTATCGGAAAATCGATCGCCGAAGCGCTGGGGCGAAAGTTCGTTCGGGTTTCGCTGGGTGGCGTCCGAGACGAGGCCGAGATCCGAGGCCACCGACGCACCTATATCGGTTCGTTGCCTGGACGGATCATCCAAGGAATCCACTCGTGCGGGACGCGGAATCCGGTCTTCATGCTCGACGAAGTGGACAAGATGGGCATGGACTTCCGCGGAGACCCCACGAGCGCACTGCTCGAGGCACTCGACCCGGAGCAGAACGACAAGTTCACCGATCACTATATCGAGTGCCCATTCGACCTCAGCGCGGTCATGTTCATCACGACGGCGAACACCCTTGAGGGCATCCCGTGGCCGTTGCGCGACCGGATGGAGGTGATCGAGTTCCCCGGCTACACCGAAGAAGAGAAGCTCCAGATAGCAAAGCGGTTCCTCGTCCCCAAACAGCTCCAACTACACGGGCTCAAGCGCTCTCAACTAAGCCTGCGCCAGGACATCCTTCGTACCACGATCCGCGAGTACACCCGCGAGGCCGGAGTCCGGAACCTCGAGCGCCAGATCGCAACGCTGTGCCGCAAGACGGCGCGTCTCGTCGCGGAGGAGGGAGTGTCGCGCCTCGTTGTGGATCAAGAGCGACTGATGGACTTTCTCGGCAAGCCGAAGTATCAATACGGCTCGAAAGAGCGGAGAGGAGACGTTGGAACGGCGACGGGCCTCGTCTACACAGAGTTCGGCGGGGACGTCGTGCTCATCGAAGTAGTCCGCGTGCCGTGCCAGGGGCCTGAGCCCAAGGTGTATCTGACGGGTCATCTGGGCGAGATTATGAAGGAGTCGGCACAAACCGCGATCACCTGCGTCTACGCGCGGGCGGCGAGTCTGCTCGGCGCGAAACAGGTGCCCGACCCGTGCGACCTCCACATCCACGTGCCCGCAGGCGCGGTCCCCAAAGATGGTCCCTCCGCCGGTATCACAATCGCGACCGCGTACGCCTCCGCCCTCACCGGCCGCCCCGTGCGGAGCGATGTGGCGATGACGGGCGAGATCACTCTACGGGGCAAGGTCCTGCCGGTAGGCGGTCTCCGGGAGAAGATCCTCGCTGCCCACCGCGCGGGGCTGAAAACGGTCGTCGTCCCCAAGAGGAACAGCTCCGACTTGGACGACGTTCCCCGTCACGTACTCGACGATCTGCGCGTCGTACCGGTCGAGACGCTCGATGAGGTACTCGAGATCGCCTTGGACGCCCAGAAGAAATAGCGCTAAAGGAAGGAGGGCCCTTCGGGGGGGGTGAAGGGCCCTCGTGGTCAGTT
>RFHN01000064.1 GCA_003695835.1 Armatimonadota bacterium | reverse complement strand
TTCGTTCGGTACGGCGACGACGAGCTTTGCAGCGCCGGGCAGATTCACGGTCGGGCTGGTGTAAGCCCGAATCTGAATCCCATCCAATAGCGGCGCGCGATCTCGATACGGGACGTCGCTGCCGGAACCGGCGTCAAAGAGAAATCCGACCGCGGTGAGGGGAGCATTCGGCCGGAAAGGCGCAAACGCGACTCGAGTGCCGTCCACGAACAGATGGAGCTGTCCACTCCGGACCGAGATCGCGACGTCGTGCTCTCGTTGCGGAGCGAACTTCACCTCGTTCGGGCGGATGACGTCCCGATAGCGCCTCATCTCCGGATCTCACACGCGCAGGTGAACCCAATCGTGATCCGGGTTGTAGCCGCGACCCACGATCAAGTACAGCTGAGCGGGACCGTCCGGCCCCATCATTTCGCGTTCGAGATCCCGGTCTGTGTACGCGAAGAGCTTGAGTGTCGGTTGCGCCTCGGCGTGGAGAAACACGCTGAATTGAATTGAGAATTCCTGCGGAAGGTTCATTCGCCGCAAGATCCGTGTGGGACGATCCAACGGACGCAACCACGGCTTGCCGCGAAACTCCGCAACCTCGTAGGAACCGCTGAGAAGGCGCCAATCCTCCAGCTGTGAACCGAGCGCCGCCCCGGACAGGTCTTCCTGATACAGAGCGAGATCTCCAGGCTCAAATCGGATTGTCTCCGCTCCGCCGTGCACCTGCGGAACCGCGCCCGCACCGACAAAAGACATCAACGCCAAAGAAGCCAAGACACGGTATCGCATGTTGGACCTCCTTTACCGTCTGTTGTCGTTTGCCAGTTTATTTTGTACGATGGGCAGTGCTTACTTGTTCGGAAGGTCTTCCCGCTTGTACAGCATCGGGAAGTACGTCCACTGCGCCGCAAGATCGCGCTGGTCCGCAAAGTGCGGCGACGCGCGGTTCTCGCTGACGCCCGGCGGTGCGACGAAACGCCCTCGAGGGCTGGGCCAAAGCTCCACAATCTGGATGTAGGTTCCCCGGTCGTTGTAGATGACCGGAGGGATGCCATTGAATTGGATTCTGCCGGCGCGGTACTGCCACAAGCTCACATCGCCGCCTCTCGACTGCTGCAGGCCGTCTACCGCCTTTTCGTATGCGGTCCAAACCACATCCATCCTCGAACGGCCCCCGAGATAATCCAGCTTCGTGAGCCCGTGGAGGGCGTTCCAAACGACGGTGGGCTGTAGCACGAGGTTGAACACATCCGGGGCGAGGAAATTGCCGAACTTTTCGAGGAATAGCTCCCGCTGCAGGGCAGCGAACCAGGCTTCGTAGATCACCGGGGCCACCTCGCCTTCGCGCTTCGTTCCCTGCCAGCCGCGCAGGTAGGAGAGCGCAGTCTGGCGAACACCCGACGCCTTGCCTGCGCCTTCCGCAGCGAAGAGATCGTCGAGGAAGTACCTCGGTTCGATCGTTGTCGTTGCGATGGACCGGACGACCGCTTCGAGGTCTTCCGGCCCAATCCTTTCTTTTCCTTCCAGCAGGCGAACGATGGCCTCGTTCCGGAAGATCCGCCCCCACGCGGGGGTATCGAGGTTAGGCCACCAGGATACGGGCTTGTTGTTCCAATTCGCAATCCACCCGCTGGAAGGGTTGATTACGTAAGGCATCCGGTCCGGGGGCACGATACCAAGCCAGTCGTGCTCGCCGTCCATGGGGGCGGGCAGCCTGGGATCTACTTTGCTCGATCGAATCGGAATACGACCGCAGAAAAACCAACCGATGTCGCCCTCGTTCGTCGCAGCGAACAGGTTGAAGTTCGCATTCAGAGTCAGGGCAACTTCCCTGACCTCTCGAATCGTCTTAGCGCCCGGAAGGCGGGACATGCCGGCGAGGCCCGCGACCTCCTTCATCCAGAGCGGGGACTTGCGCACATAGGCGACGCCGGTACCGATACTCTTCAGGATGACAGGTCCGAACTCGGTCATTTCGCGAACCGCAGTGACCGCCTCCCCTCCCTTGACGGGCACCTGCCATTCTGTTCGTTCAAAGCGTTTCCAGGATCCGTTCCATTCGTATTCGTCGGGGTTCTCGGGGTTGAGCTTGACGAAGAAGACATCGTCAGTGTCGGCTACGCCGCTCGTCATTCCCCAGGCGACGGTGGGGGAGTGTCCGATCAGGATGCCGGGTACGCCGGGCACGTCCATTCCAACGGCGGTGTATTGGGGACACGCGATGCTCATCTGATGAGCGACCGAGGGCGTGCTGAATCCCATTTGCGGTCCAGACAGCAACAGAGGAACACCCAAGCGGCTCTTGTGCTTCGAGACGACAACCGCATAACTTCCCCACTTGTGCGGGACGCCCAGCTGTGCCGCAATCTCTTTCATCTCGGCCTGCTCTTCGATCCGAATCGCCGGCAGAAGTTCGAGAAGGTTCACACGCGGCAAGAGAGCCACGTGCGCCTTTGTCACGGCCTCGTCGAACGGCTTGAACGGCGAACTGCCTCGATGCGGATCGTCCGCGTCGCTGACGGTGCAGATTGCCGCTCGGTCGTTCTGCCAGGCGAGGTCGTCCATCGCGGCGAGTGTTTCCTCCCCTAAGCGGTTCTTCAAATAGGTGTAGAGAGCGAGGTTTCGAAGCTCCCCTGCGCCGAAGCGACCGAACCGACGAACCAGTTGGACGCCGACGGCGAGCGAATCGGTCGTTGTCCATGGTCGAGGCTTCTCTTCTCCGTAGGCCTCTGGAAGTTGGCCATTCGCGGCCGCCTCTTCGATCCAACGGTTGACGCCCTTGGCGTATGCCTCCGTGATGCGGCGGACCTCTGCGGGCAGCTCGCGGAACATAGCTTCGTACTCGGCGTCGGTGTAGCCGAAACGAAGGGCGTCTCGATCGCTACCGACGCCGGCGCGCCCGATCAGTCCGCTCAGCTGGCCGCGCGCCGAACGGCGGCTGAGGTCCATCTGATACAAGCGGTCCTGTGCGACGGCGTAGCCGGCCCCCTCGAACGCTGCTTCGACAGAATCAGCGAAGATGTGCGGCTCTCCGTACGGCCCGCGGATCAGAGTGAAGTCTGGCTGCTGAGAGTTCACGAGTGTCACCAAGGATACGAAGACGAGCGTAGTCACAACCCGTTCTTATACCCCTGATGACGACCCGGATAGCGGCAACGCTACGGCAATCGCCCGTTCCCCCCGCCTCCGAGAGACTTCCCCCCAAACAGGTTGTAGAGGACGTACCCGATTACGGCGAGGATCGCGACGGGGATCAAGAGCGCAACCATCGCCTTCAGTAGGGCGAGCCCAATGCCGATTGCGATGAGCACCAAGATCGCTCCGATTACGAACTTACCCAAGTCCTTCACTGTTTCATCTCCTCCGGATCGTTTCTGCGCATCCGTACTGCAGATGACGCGGTGGAACCCATTCTGGTTGCAGCGTGGGACTTCCGGCCTAAGCCAGGTGAGCGCGCCGACACCTCACTTTCTCTCGGTCAGCGCGCGGATCAGGGCGATGATCCCGACCACGGTCCAGTAGATCACCGAAACCACTAAGGCCAAAACGATGAAGGCCAGCCAAGCGATGGGGCCACCCATGGCAAAGACAAACCCCAGAAAGAGGACGATGCAGCCTCCCGTCCAACTATGGCAAGTAAGTTCGTCCACAATTTCTTATTATAATGCAACTCGTTCTCTTTCGTCTACTTTGTGCGCCTCGCCGTCTCTAACAGAGCCTGGGCGTTGCGGCGGATTCCAGCTGCTCCGGCGCGCATCCACGCTGTCCCTGCATACCGTTTGCGGAACTCCTCTTCCGGAATCTGCGCCAGCTCGGCTAAGTGGAAGGCGGTTGTCGCTTCCCGTGGCTCGAAATCGGGGACGGAGGTGGTCCGCGCCCGCAAGGGTTGCCTCTGCCTCGCGTGGTTGAACGGGCAGACCTCTTGGCAAACGTCACATCCGAAGAGCCAACCGTGAAGTAAGTCTTTCTCTTCCTCGGTGAATGCCGTCCTTTTCTCGATTGTAAGGTAACTGATACACCGCCGAGCGTTGAGCCAAGCGATGGGCGCGTCCTCCCTCAGCACCAACGCACCGGTCGGGCATGCGTCAAGGCAGAGCCGGCAGGTGCCGCAACCGCCCTGCGCTGGCTCATCCGGAACCAACTCTGCTGTCGTGATCAGTAAACCAAGGAAGAACCAGCTCCCACGCTGCGAGTTGATCAAGCAAGTGTTCTTTCCAAACCAGCCAAGGCCAGCCAGCTGCGCATAGTCCCGTTCCAGGACAGGCGCGGAATCCACGCACACCCGCCATCGCGCGTCGGGCAGCCTCTCCTCGAGCCACTTGCCGACCTTAGCGAGCCCTTTCCGCACGACCTTGTGATAGTCTCGTCCCAACGCGTACCGCGCCACCTTGGCCGGTAACCGGGGCGGCGGCGCCTGGTTGTAGTTCAACCCGACGGCCACCACGGACCTCGCGCCCGGCAGCAACTGCTCGACACCCTCGCGCAGGCGGGCGTGCCGCACGAGATACTCCATTTCGCCGTGATAGCCCTTCTCTATCCATTCGAGGTACGCGGCGTAATGGGGGGCTGGCGCCGCCGCAGCAATGCCCACAAGGTCGAAACCGGCTTCGAGGGCTTGTTGCTTGATCTCCGCGGTTAGGCCCACCGCTTCTCTATCGTGCATAATGCCGCGACTCCTGTATGAGCGAGACCGTTCTCCTCCAGCTCTCCGGTATTTTGGTCCTCGGCGTTGTCGCGCAGTGGCTGGCGTGGATGCTGCGGATCCCCTCTATCGTTTTCTTACTTTTGATCGGCGTCGTTGCAGGTCCGATCACCGGATTCTTAAAACCCGATGAGTTGTTTGGCGCCTTGCTTCTGCCGTTTGTCTCCCTGTGTGTAGGCGTCATCTTGTATGAAGGCGGGATGAATCTTCGCCTTTCCGAGCTGCGCAACTTGGGCGGCGTCTTCACTCGCCTCATTTTGCTCGGATCCCTGATCTCGTGGGCGTTCACGGCAGCAGCCGCCCATTATCTCTTAGGTCTCTCTTGGGCGGTCAGCCTTCTCATGGGCGCGATCTTGATCGTCACGGGTCCTACGGTGATCGGTCCGATTCTCCGGAACGTGCGGATCCGCGGGCCGGCGGCCTCGTTGCTCAAGTGGGAAGGGATCGTAATTGACCCATTGGGCGCGATCTTAGCGGTCCTGGTGTTTACCGGCGTCGGCGCCGCCAACCTCAACGAAGGGGTTGCCGAGGTAGCGCGCGATTTTGCCTATCTGATTGGCAGCGGCTTGATTTTTGGCGTCGCTGCGGCCTTCGCGTTGATCTACGCGTTGAAGACGTACCGGGTGCCGGACTACTTGCACAACCCCTTCTCGCTGATGCTGATGGCGGCGTCCTTCACCGGCTCGACGTTCGTGCAACACGAGAGCGGCCTGCTTGCGGTCACGATCATGGGAATGATCATCGCCAACCAACGGCGGGTACCGATCAAGCACATCCTCGAATTCAAGGAAGCGATCACCGTCCTGCTCATCTCTACGCTTTTCATCCTGCTCGCCGCCCGGTTGACCATGGACGATTTGCGGGCTTTGGGCTGGCGGGACTTCTTGTTCGTCTTGAGCCTGCTCGCGTTGGGGCGGCCGCTTTCGGTGCTCCTCTCCACCTTCGGGAAGTCCCTCAAGTGGAATGAGAGGATCTTTCTCATGGCTATGGCGCCGCGCGGCATCGTGGCGGCGGCGGTCACGTCCGTTTTCGCAATCACGATGGTGGATGCGGGCTACGCCGAAGCGAACCATATGATTTCCGCCACGTTCCTCCTCGTGTTCGTGTCCGTCTTGGTGTACGGCATCGCGAGCCGCCCCTTGGCGAACCGCCTGCACCTCTCGGGTGAGAATCCTCAGGGAGTAATCTTCGTAGGGGCGCACGAATGGGGCAGGGAGATCGCCCAGGCGCTTGCCAAAGCGGGCATCGCCGTACTGCTCATCGATCGCAACCGAGTGAATGCAAGCGCCGCAAGGATGATGGGACTGACCGTTCAAATCGGCGACGCTCTCGACGAGCACTTGATCGAAGAGTTGAACATAAGCCCCTACGCGCGCCTCATCGCCCTGACGCCCAACGACGAGCTCAACTCGCTCATCTGCCTTCGCTTCACCGAAGAGTTCGGCCGGAACGAGGTGTACCAACTTCCCTTCTCGCTCGATCGAGGCGCAAAGGCCGGCGTCTCCCTGGATCACAGAGGCCGTTTCTTCCCGTCCGATCGGCACACCTACTCCGTGCTGGATGCGCTTTTCGAACAAGGCTATCGAGTCAAGGTCAACAAGATCACGGAGCAATTCGACCTCCGGAAGCTTGTCGCCTCTTACGAGGGAGAAGTCGTGCCTCTATTCGTGCTCAAGGCGGTCGGCACGCTGGAAGTATTCACCGCCGACGCCCGACCTGTCGTCGAGCCGGGCGATCGCGTGCTCTCCCTGGTTCCGGGCGGCGCAACGGACGGGCAAAAACCTGAAAACGCCCCTTCGAACTAACTCATCTCAGTTCCCTGAGTCGCCGTCTTGCACGATCCGCGGAGTAATCATGATCACTACTTCGCTGTTCCGCTTCTCCATGCGCTGGGACGTGAACAGCTGCCCGATGAGAGGTATGTCTCCGAGGATCGGAATCTTCTGCGTACGCTTGCGACTCGACTCGAAACTCATTCCGCCGATGATAATCGTCTCCCCGTCCTTTACAACTACAGTGGTGTTGGCTCTGCGAACGGTGTTGATCGGCAGACCGGCCTGACCCGTACCCGTTGCGTCGCTCACCTCTGGCGCCAGTTGGATCGTAACCATGCCGTCGGAAGAAACCATCGGCGTTACCTTCAGCGAGATACCAGATTTGATGACCTGGAGCGTTACGTACGGGAAGTTCGCCGGGCCCGTTACGACCTGGAACCAGTTTTCTTGGGCCACTTCGATCAGCGCTTCCTTACCCTCGACCGTCATGACGCGCGGATTTGCTCGGACGGTCGCGAGCCCCTTGGTCACGAGAAGCTTCATCGTCGCAACGTCCTCGGCCGACGCGCTCGAGTACTGAAGCTCCATGCCGTCTCCGTTGGACGATAGGCCGAAGTTCTTCCACACCCACGAGAAGTTGAACTGGTTGAGGGTCTCCGTGGCAACCTCGGTTACGAGCGCTTCCAACACGATTCGCCGTGGCGGTGCGTCCACTGTCTTGAGGTCCGTCAAGATCCGCTCCATCATGTTGCGAGGCGCGGTGATCGTAATCGTCTGCGCGCCGGCCTTGACGAACTCAGTCATCTGTTCTGGGAGCAGCGCGATGATCTGCTCCGGCGACAAGTAGCTGGGCTTGTAGAGACGCGTTTCCGCGAGGCGTAGGAAGTTGGGGTTCGTGGGAATTGCACGGCCGACAAGATAGTAGTTCGGCTCCTTTACCCACGTGTAGTTGCCCGCTGCCAGTACGATGTCGAGAGCGCGCTCGAGGGGCGTCTCTTTCAGATCGGCAGTGACAACTCCACTGACCGTATCATCCGCGACGATGACCACGTTGGCGGCTGCAGCGATGTCGGCCAGCGCTTGGCGGATGTCCGTGTCAATGAAAACATTGCTGATCAGCGGCTGCTGCTGCGGTTCCTGAACAGTTTCGCGCTCGGGCGGCGGCGAAGCTTCGTCAGCAGCGTGAGGTTCGGCTGGCTCGATCGGCTCGCCGACGAAGTCCGATGGCGCGAGGTCGGGCAGGCGGAACGACTTGGGGGCAAACCACCACAGCGGTGGGGCTCCGGGAATCGTAAGCCCCTTGGGCTGGGGGGACGCCGGCGCGACTCCTACGCCGATCAACAGCAACAGCGAAATTATTATGAATCTCTTGACTATCATTGACCTCCTCCTGTTTTTCCGATACGCGACTTCATGTGTCTGCTTTGGACGGGAGGGGCCGAGCGCACCGTGGCGCCCGGCCCATGGGTAAAGGA
>RFHN01000006.1 GCA_003695835.1 Armatimonadota bacterium | reverse complement strand
TCGGTGGAGCGAAATCGTGGATCGGCAGCCGACCGAGTGTCCTTGCGAGCCCATGGACTCGGAGGATCTGTTGTTCACGTTGTACACGAGTGGCTCGACGGGCAAACCCAAAGGCATCGTCCACACGACCGCTGGCTATCTCACCGGCGTCATGGCCACGTACAACTGGATTTTCGACCACAAAGAGAGCGACCTCTTTTGGTGCACCGCGGATTGCGGCTGGATCACCGGACACAGCTACATCGTCTACGGCCCTCTCGCCAACGGAGCGAGCATTTTGCTGTACGAGGGGGCGCCGGACACTCCCGACAAGGACCGCTTCTGGAGGATCGTCGAGCGGCACAGGGTCACGGTTCTCTACACCGCTCCGACTGCGATTCGAGCGTTCATGAAGTGGGGAGACGAGTATCCCGAGCGATGCGACCTGTCCTCGCTGCGGTTGCTTGGGAGCGTGGGCGAGCCGATCAACCCGGAAGCATGGGTCTGGTACTGGAAGGTAATCGGCGGAGGACGGTGCCCGGTCGTGGACACTTGGTGGCAAACGGAGACGGGCCATATCCTCATCTCCCCGCTGCCTGGCGTCACAACGTGTAAACCGGGGTCGGCGTCCCGTCCTTTCCCGGGCATTCGGGCGGAGGTGTACGATGAATCGGGCAACCCGATCGAAGGGCCGGGAGGAGGCTATCTGGTGATCACGCATCCCTGGCCGGGCATGCTCCGAGGCCTGTTCAACGACCCCGAACGGTACGTCGAGACCTACTGGTCCCGCTTCCCCGGCGTCTACTTCCCTGCCGACGGCGTGAAGAGGGACGAAGAGGGGGATCTGTGGCTCTTGGGCCGGGTGGACGACGTGATGAACGTTTCCGGGCACCGGATCAGCACGATGGAGGTCGAAAGCGCATTGGTGGATCACCCGGCGGTCGCCGAAGCCGCTGTGATCGGCCGTCACGACGACCTCAAGGGACAAGCCATCAGCGCCTTCGTCGTTCTTCGCGCGGGGTGGGAAGGGGAATCTCTGAAGGAGGAGATTCGGAACCACGTATCGAAGGTCATCGGCCCGATCGCGCGCCCCGAGGAGATCTTCCTCTGCGCGGATCTTCCGAAGACTCGGAGCGGCAAGATCATGCGGCGTCTGTTGCGCGATATCGCGGAGGGTCGCGCGCTCGGCGACACTACGACGCTTGCGGATGCCGCGGTCGTTGAAGGACTGCGCAAGCAGTACGAGCACCTGGAGGCTTAGCTTGAAGAAGGCTGTGTATCCCGGCTCTTTCGACCCGCCCACCCTCGGGCATGTGGACATCCTGCGACGCGCGGCGGGCCTGTTCGACGAAGTGATTGTGGCGGTCGGCGCGAACACAGCCAAGAAGCCCATGTTCTCGCTGGAAGAGCGAGTCGCCATGCTGCAAGAGATCGTCGCCGAGTTGCCGAACGTTCAGGTGCTGCCGTTTGACGGGCTGCTCGTCAACTTCGCCACTCAGCACGACGCGAGCGCCGTGATTCGGGGGCTTCGGGCCGTTTCCGATTTCGAAAACGAGTTCCAGATGGCGCTGGCCAACCGAACGCTCGCGCCGAATCTCGAAACGGTGTTTCTCATGACCAGCGCGGAAGTGATGTTTGTCTCGTCCAGTATAGTAAAGGAAATCGCCTCGTTGGGCGGCGATGTATCCGGCCTGGTTCCGAAGAACGTCGCCGCTCGGCTGATGCGAATGCGGGAGGGATCGTAAACCGATGGAAGTCGTCAAAGCGCTCGAGGAGCTTCGCGCTCATCTGGAGAACACACGCCAGTTCCTCGGCATTACGTTGGGTTTTAACAAGGAAGAGTGCGCGGTCATCCTGCGCAAGATCCACGCGCTGCTGCCGGATGAGATCCGCCAAGCGGCGCACTTGCACGAAAAGGCCGAGCGCGAGCTGAACGCCGCGAAGCAAGAGGCGGAGACCATCATCCGGCGCGCCAAAGCGGAGGCGACTTCTGTCGTTGAAGAGGCCAGGAAGGAAGCGGAGGAGATCCTCGATCACGCCAGATCCGAGCAGGAGCGTCTCGTGGCGGAGACCGAAGTCGTCCGGCAGGCGAAACAGACGGCGACGAGAATCGTCAACGAGGCCAACGTCGAGGCCGACCGGCTGCGACGGGACGCCGACCAGTACGCCCACGACGTCCTGGCGAAACTGGAATCGGTAGTCACGCGGGTCCTTGGTAACGTCGAGAAGGGCCGGTTAGAGCTGGAACGATCCCTTTCCGCCCCGGAAACGAAATCGCTCCCCGAAGAAGACGGTCCCGAAACCAGGTAGACTCGCGCGGGGTGAGCCTCGCCATGCGCAGACCCAAGTTGTTCGACCTCAACGACGCCCTCCAACACCCCGGTCGAAAGGTCTACCTCGAGGTCTCGACCAGCCTGGAGGAAGAAGACGACCTGGACCTCGTCCGGCCGATCGTTGGGGAGCTCTCGGCGGTTTCGACCGGCAGCATGCTGTTGGTGGAAGGGCTTTGCCACGTCACCATGGTGCTCGAATGCGCGCGATGTAACGACCCCGTCGAGGTGGAATTCGACTTCGAGATTCGCGAGGAGTTCCCGGTCGAGGGAGTGGCTGCGGGTTACGGATCGGGCGGCATGGCGCACGTCGTTCCGGGAGAGGATGCCGTCATGTTTCGAGGAAACAGCCTCATCTGGGAGGAGCTGATTCGACAGGACCTGTGGGGGCAGATCCCCTACTCCGTTCTCTGTCGGGAGGACTGCCCAGGCGTGGAGTGGGATCATGGCATCCCTGTAGGCAGACCGGAATTCCAGGTACTTTCGCAACTACTCGACGACGCGGAGGACGACAGGCCCGAATGAAAATCGCCCTCGACGCAATGGGCGGGGACTTCGGGCCTTCCGTGACGGTTCGCGGGGCCATCGAAGCTGCGCCGCACATCCAAGGCGAGATACTGCTCGTGGGCAAAGAGGACGCGATCCAGAGTCACCTGCCATCGAACCCGCCTGCCAACGTGCGAATCGTTCACGCGCCCAACGAAATCGAAATGGGCGAGGAACCGGCCAACGCGGTCCGACGGAAGAAAGACTCCAGCCTCGTCGTCGCCGCCAAGATGGTGAAGACGGGCGAAGCAGACGCCTTCGTCTCCGCGGGGAACACCGGCGCAGTCACGGCGGCGGCCCACTTGTTCTGGAAGTGCGCTCCGAGCATCTCTCGCCCCGCCATCGCCACGATTCTGCCGAGCCGGAGAGAGCGGTTCGTTCTCATAGACAGTGGCGCAACGCCGGACGCGAGCGTTCGGAACCTGCTCGAGTTTGCCGTCATGGGGACCGCGTATGCCGAGGCTGTTCTCGGGATCGAACAGCCCAAAGTCGCCTTGCTGAACATCGGCGAAGAGCCGAGCAAGGGGAACGCTCTCACCAAGGAAGCGTACAAAGCGTTCTCCGCTTATCTGCCGAACTTTGCCGGAAACATCGAAGGCAAGGCACTTTTCCATGGAGGCGCGGATGTCGTTGTCTGCGACGCGTTTGTTGGAAACGTGCTCTTGAAGACCGCGGAAGGCCTCGGCAGTTTCGTGATGGAGATGTTCAAGGAATCCGTTCCGAAGAACCCGATCCTTCGCCTTCCTCTCTTGTTGCTTCGGAAGGGTCTGGAAGACATGAAGCGCAAGATGGACTACGCCGAGATCGGGGGCGCTCCGCTGCTTGGCGTGAACGGGATCTGCTTCATCTGTCACGGCCACAGCGACGAGAAAGCGATTCGGAACGCCCTTCTCAACGCCCATCGAGGATACGTCCGTCACCTCACGGACCTAATCGAACAGAAAGCCTGTACATTGAAAGGAGCCGTCAATGCCTAACGCTGCCATCCAAAGCATCGCCATGTCCGTCGCCGAGCGCGTAATGACAAATGAGGAGTTCGAAAAGATCGTCGAAACCTCGGACGAGTGGATCCAGACGCGTACGGGCATCAAAGAGCGGCGCGTGGCGGAGCCAGGGCAGAGTTCGTCCTACTTCGGCGCGATCGCGGCGGCGGATGCGCTGAAGAGAGCCGGCGTCAACCCTGAAGACGTTGATATGGTTATCTGCGCCACCGTTACGGGCGACCACCTCTTCCCCGGTACGGCGTGCTTGATTCAGGAACGGATCGGGGCGAAGAACGCAGGCGCCTTCGACGTGGGCGCAGCCTGCGCGGGTTTCATCTACGCGGCTGAAGTCGCATCCTCGATGATTCGAAACGGAACGATCCGGAATGCCGTCGTGGTCGGAGTGGATACCCTCACACATTTCGTCGATTGGTCGGACCGCTCTACTTGCGTCCTCTTTGGCGACGGCGGCGGCGCAGCGTACATGGAGGCAACGGAGGAAGACCGAGGGATCGTCGCGACGGTGATGCTCTCGGATGGTTCGGGAGCAAAACACATCAAGATCGAAAAGGGTGGCTCTCTCTATCCGCCGAGTCGTCCGCAGTCCGAAGGCAAGTGTTCCACGTTGTACATGGCGGGCAAGGAGGTCTTTCGCTTTGCGGTCCGCGCCATGGCAGACAGTTGTCACAAGGTCTTGGAAAAGGCCGGGCTGACGGCGGACGACGTAACCCTCTTTTGTCCGCACCAAGCGAATCTCCGAATCATCACGGCCGCCGCAGAACACCTCGGCCTGCCGATGGAGCGCGTTTTTGTCAACGTTCAGAAGTACGGGAACATGGGCGCCGGCAGCATTCCGGTCGCGCTCTACGAAGCAGAGGCAGAGGGCGCGCTTAAGAAGGGCGACCTCGTGATGACCGTTGGGTTCGGCGCCGGGCTGGTCTGGGGGGCGAACCTCATCCGCTGGTGAGGAGACCGCGATGATCGAACGGTACCGCAACTTTGCCTTCGGACTGATTTGTCTGGTTATTCTGGTACTCATTCTCTACATGATGCGGCCGTTCTGGCAGGCAGCAGTTTGGGCGATCACCCTGGCGATTATCGTGTATCCTCTTCATTGCCGAATCGCCGCCCGATACGGTGACACCATCGGCGCAATCGTCTCCACGCTGGGCGCGATCCTCTTCGTCATCGGGCCGTTAGTGCTAACGGGCCTGCTCTTTTACGGCGAGCTGAGATCGGTCGCCTCTCTCGTCGTCCAAGGCGACGGAAGCAACAAACCGATGAGCGTCCCGGAGCTGATTGCGGAGGCGGACAGGATCCTTCGCCCGTACGCTCAACAGATCGGCTTTACCGACCTCAGCCTGAAGACGATGGCTGACCGCTGGGCCGAGTCGCTGCAGCAACAAACTGGGCAATTCCTCGCAACGGGTGTTCGCGTCGTCCTGAACTTCGTGTTCGGCACCATTCTCTTCTTCTTCTTGCTGCGAGACGGGCGAAAACTTCAGATTCCCGCACTCGAACTGATCCCTCTCGAGCGCGATCAGGCGCAGCGCGTTTTGGATTCGGTGTATGATATGGTTCACGCCACGTTCTTGGGCGTGGTCCTCGTCGCGATCTTGCAGGGCTCGGTCATCGGCATCGCCTATTGGCTTCTCGGCGTGCCGTTTCCGTTCCTGCTGACCTTGCTCTCGATCCTGCTGGCCATGGTGCCGATGGCGGGCGCGCCGGTTCTCTGGGTTCCGATCGCAATCCTTCTTGCATCCCAGGGACAGTACACGAAAGCGCTGATCCTCGTTGCCGTAGGCGTGCTTATCGTCGGACAGATCGACACCGTGCTGAAGCCGCTCATTATCAGCTCGCGCATCAAGCTACACCCGGCCCCCGTGTTCTTTGCGTTTCTGGGTGGGATCGTCACGCTCGGGCCGGTGGGTGTCATCGTGGGCCCTGTCGTCCTCATCGTCGCGATCGGCGCTGCCCAGATCCTTCGTGAGATGGCGCGACAGGCGGCCGAGGCGCACGGAGACGCTGCTGGAGGAAGCGCGGAAGCCAGCGCAGATTCCTAAACGTCAACGACGGACGTCAGCACAAGCGGGAATTTCCGCAAACGCTTCCGGAGGTAGTGGCGCGCCGAATCGTCGAGAACCAGCTCTACGCCCTTCGGATCCTTCAGGTCCGCCAACGATGCATTCGACAGCTTCTTCTTCAGGACATCCTTGAGTTCGTTCAGCTCGCCGTCGTTGGTCAGCAGCCCGCGCGCGCTGATTTCGGGTTCGCCGATCACCTGTCCCGCATCGGAATCAATGGCGACGGTAATCACCACGACACCCTCTCGCGCCAAGGCGCTCCGGTCGCGGATCGTCTCCTCGGGCACATCGGAAACCGCCGCCGTGTCCACGAGAACCCTTCCGCAAGGCACACGTCCCGCGAACTTCGCTCCTCCCTTCTCGATGAGAAGCTCCATCCCGTTCTCCATGACCACGATGTTTTCCTCCCCGTAGCCCATCGGCGCAACGATATCAAAGTAGTGATATACATGGCGCGGCTCGCCGTGCACGGGAATGATGTAGTCGGGACGGGTCAGATTGACGAGCAGCCGGAGCTCTTCTGCGTAGCCGTGTCCACTGACGTGGACGCCCTCTTCCTGTCCAAACACGACCTTCGCGCCGCCGCGGTAGAGTCTGTTGATCGTCTGATAGATCGCCGATTCGTTACCGGGAATCGGGCGAGCCGAATAGACCACCGTGTCCCCTTCGTGGAGCGTGACCAGTCGGTGGTTGTCCATCGCAATTCGGCTGAGGGCGGCCATCGGCTCGCCTTGGCTACCGGTGACCAGAAGCGTCACCTCGCGGTCCTTGTAGTCGTCCACTTCATCAGCGGAAATCAAGACCTCGCCTGGGTCATGCAGGATCCCCATGTGCAGGCCGATGCGAACCGTCTGTTCCATGCTCCGCCCCACCACGGCCACTTTTCGCCTGAACTCGCGAGACACGTCCATCGCTTGCTGAATCCGGTGCAGGTTCGAAGCAAAGGTCGTGATCAAGATGCGTCCGGTCGCCTCCCGGAAGACGCGCTCGAATCCCGCGCGGACCGTTCGCTCGCTGGGGCTCCAACCGCGGAACTCCACGTTCGTACAGTCCGTCAGCAGCGCTACAACGCCCTCGTCTCCCAACTCGCCGAATCGGGCGATGTCCGAAAGCCTGCCGTCAATCGGTGTGAAATCGAACTTGAAGTCGCCGGAGAAGAGCACGATGCCGAGGCCCGTCCAGACGGCGATGGCGCAGGACTGAGGCAAGCTGTGGGTTACGTGGATCGGCTCGATTTCGAAATGACCCACTCGAACCTTCTTCTTCGGTTCCAATACGTGCGTTTTTGGCGAATAACCGGTTGCGCGGTCCACCAACTTGCGCGTGAGAAGCATCAGCGTTAGCTCGGTGCCATAAACGGGAACGTCCAGCTCGGGGAGGATGTAGGGCAAGGCGCCAATATGATCTTCATGCCCGTGCGTGAGGATGATGCCGGCGATCTTCTCTTTGTTTTCGCGAAGGAATGTAGTATCAGGGATTACGATATCTACGCCGTGCATCTCCTCCGTGGGAAAAGAGAGACCAGCGTCTACGACGATCATTTCGCCGCCCTCTTGAAGGACGGTCATGTTCTTGCCGATCTCGCCGGCGCCGCCTAATGGTACGATAGAAACTTGGGACACGCCGTTAGTTTATCGTTTTTGCCGCTCCCTGTTCCACCACCGCGCTTTCATCCCTCGTGACACAGGTTCGAATCTCCTGCATATCTGCGTGGGCCATGAGCCAGGACAGCGTAGATTCGGCTCCCATGTTCTCGTTGACGCCGACCGCGGTCAGGCCGTCGCGACAACCGCCACTCCCGAGTTCCACCAAGCACAGGCCCAATTCGTTTCGCCCGAGGAACCATTCGTAAGCCATCTCCATTCGCGCGAGCCACTTGGGGTCGTCAGTCCGCTCGAAGGCGCGCTTCGCGGCCGCCAGCATTGCGGCGGCGTCCACCGGCTGCTGATCAAACCGAGCCTTGATCCCGCCCTTCTTGTACCAACCATTGCTGCCGACCAGAGAGAGGCATCCCGCCGGACCTTCGCAAACCTCGAAGAGCCATTCCAGCGATTCGAGCCCGAAGCGCAGCATCCGCTCATCCTCGCACCAAGCGGAAGCGGCGATCATCGCCTCGCTGAGACGGGCGTTATCGTAGGACAAGACTGTTTCGAACCACCGCCAATCCTCGTCCGCGGTCTTCTCATAGCGCTCCGCCAACCGCATTGCCAGGTTCTTGCCGGTTTTTTGCACGTGGAGGTCGCCGCTGTATCTCTCCAGATACGCCGTAATGCCGAGTAAGGCGAACGCCCAAGCGCGGGGCGAGGTGAAACGATCCAATCGAGGCAGCAACAAATGGAACAGTTCGAACGCCACCTCGCGGGCGACGATTTCAGGGCCGAAGGCAGACGCAACACCGGCCGCCCAAACGCCGCGACCGTGGCAGTCCTCGGAGCCCGCCTTGTCCAACCACTCTCCCGCAAAGCTCATGAAGTTCCGAAGCCGTTCATTCTTCGGATTATAGGCGTGGTACAGATACGAGATGGACTTTCGCAAGTACGGCAAGACGAATGAATCGCCGTTCATGCACCATTCATTACAAAGCAACACGACTGCACGGGCGTTGTCATCCGAACAATAACCATGGTTTCGATCAGGCACGCCGAACTTGGCGTGTTGGAAAATGCCGGCATCTCCATAGAGCGCCTCAAAGTAGCCCCAGTCAACCGTTCGCTCGCGGGCGATCCTTGGCGGAACGTTCAGCTTGCGCAGACCGAGCAACAGTTCGTTCGCGATGGCATAGTAGCGGGCACCGACGCTCGGCCAAGTCAGCGATCGGCCGAACTTATACGCCTTCTTGCGCATGACGACGCGCTCGACAGGATCATCCAGGATCTTCTTCAGATTCTCCGCGAGGGTCTTCGGGTCGTTGAACGGCGTGATGACGCCCCTACCGTCAGCCAGCAATTCCTCCGCTGCTACGAAGGGAGTGGCGACCACCGCCTTCCCTGCCGCCAGGCTAAACGTGAGCGGGCCGGAAGCGATCTGCTGCGCGCCAGGGTACGGCGCCAGGTAGACGTCCGCCATCTGGAGGTACTCCTCCACCTCCTGCTGCGTCAAGTACTTGTTTACGAACTGGACGTGTTCCTCGATGCCCAGTTCCCGGACCCTCCGTTCGAGGCTCTCTCTGTACTTTTCGCCTTCGTGTTTGAGAAGCTCGGGGTGCGTCGCTCCCACGACAAGGTAGACGACGTTCGGATGATCCTTCACGAGCAAGGCGATAGCATCCAGCGCCATCTCGATCCCCTTGCCCGGGCCCAGCAACCCAAACGTCATGATCACGTCCTTGCCCGTCAGGTCGTGCGACTCTTTGAAAAACTCGGGATCGGAAAACGGCAAGTCGGGGGCGCCGTGAGGGACGTGGACGATCCGTTCCGGATCGCAACCATAAATCTCCTTGAGAAGGGGGATCGCCGACTTCGCGAGCACAATTACGACGGTCGCCACCCGGCAGAGCAACGCCAGAACACGGCGCTGATTCTCGCTCGGCTCGCGCAGGACTGTGTGGAGGGTCAGCAGGATCGGCTTCCGAAGGTTGTTCGCCAAATCCAAGACGTACTCGCCGTCCGGGCCACCGAAGATGCCGTACTCGTGCTGAATGCTCACCACGTCCACCGGAGCGCGGTTCAAGTATTCAGCAGCTACCAAGTAGTCCTCTCGAACCTGCTTCCGGATCTCGAAGCCGACTTCTTGGGGATACGCCCTCTCGCCCGCTTCGTCCGAAATGGCGACGACGACCGCCTTCCCCTTTCTTCGACCCGGCTCGGGACGGTAGTTCTCGACTACGTCCTTGGAGAATGTCGCCAAGCCGCAGTGCCTCGGGACGTAGGTACTTACCAGACCGAGCCTGGGACCTACTGTGGCGCTTTTCAAGTCAGGCATAGTTGCGGCAGTGCTGCCACTGAATTATACCTGGGTCGAAAGCCAGTCGAGGATTTCGCGGATGCTTCCCTTCGCCATCGCGACCGCGGTGTCCGCGCCGCCATAGTACAAGCGAATCGTGTCTCCGTCGTCTTCAATCGTGTACCCGCACGGGAACACGACGTAGCCGACGTCGCCCACGCGCTCGTACTCCTTCTCCGGCCCGAAGATCCATTCATTTCCCCTGCGGATGAGCTTGGAAGGATCCTCGAGGTCGAAGAGCGCGACCCCGAGACGATACAGGCTGCCAGCCGGGGTCACCCGAACGCCGTGATAGAAGACCAGCCAACCTTCAGGCGTCTCGACGGCTGGAGGTGAGAGACCGATCTTGTTCGCATCCCACCACGCGCCACGTCGCGCCTCCAACATCACCTCATGGCATCCCCAGTGGATCAGGTCGGGCGAGTAGGAAAGCCACATGTCGGCACTGCCTGTGAAGGCGCTCACCGGGCGGTGGATCATGACCCAACGGCCGTTGATACGACGAGGAAGAAGCGTAGCATCCTTGTCCTCGGGCGGCATCACGCTTCCAAGACGCTCGAACGTCCTGAAATCCTTCGTAAGCGCCAACTTCACGTGCGGCCCCGAATGCGAGTAGCCGGTGTAGCAGATCGCGTATTTGCCGAGTTCCTCCAGGAACACGATCCGCGGGTCTTCGATTCCCCAGATCTCGTCCGAGCCTGGGGACTCGTCCGGGAGCAGGGTCGGCTCCGGATCAATCTGCCAGTCAGAGAGCCCGTCCCGGCTTCGAGCCGCGGTCAGGTGTGAAATGCCCCTTCGGTCCTCCACGCGCACCAAGAGTAGGGTGTCCCCGTTCTCGAGGCGCGTGGCTCCACAGTTGAAGACGGTATTGGCGGGATACGGCCACATATCCGCCGTCAGAATTGGGTTTCCTTCGTAGCGGTGCAGTAGTTCCATCTCCCACGCTCTCTTCTCTCTACGACTGATTTCGGATTCCAACTTCCCCATCGCTCTTATTGTCGGCAGCCGCTGAGCGGCTGGCGAGGCGTGCCACAATACCCGATGTGCCGGACATCGCATTTGACAGGTTCTATCGTTATGACGAACTGACGAGCCTCCTCAAGGCGTTTGAAGCCGAATTCCCAGACCTGGTGCAGGTCGAAGCCATCGGGAAGAGCTACGAAGGGCGAGAGATCTGGCTCGTCACGGTGACGAATCGGAAGACAGGGGATGCGGCTGACAAACCCGCGTTTTGGTGCGACGGAAACATCCACGCGACCGAGGTCAGCGCCTCCACCGCGGTCTTGCACATCCTGACCACATTGACTACAAAGTACGGCGAGGACCCCAGAATCACGCACGCGCTCGACACGCGCGCCTTCTATCTCGTGCCGCGCGTGAACCCGGACGGGGCGGAGTGGGCGCTCGCGGACAAGCCGAAGCACATTCGTAGCAGCACGCGTCCCTATCCCTACGACGAAGAGGACCCCTACGGCCTCGAACGGCAGGATGTGGACGGCGACGGCCGAATCCTGCAGATGCGAATCAAAGATCCCAACGGGGCCTGGAAGATCAGCCCCGACGAGCCTCGACTGCTCGTTCGAAGAGAGCCGGATGAATTCGAGGGCGAGTTCTATCGGCTCATGCCCGAAGGCATCTTCCACAACTTCGATCCGTTGACCCTTCGCGCTCGAACCGTCAAAGAGGGCCTGGATCTGAATCGGAACTTCCCAAGCTCATGGCGGCTCGAATCCGAGCAACGAGGCGCTGGACCGTATCCAACGTCCGAGCCAGAGGTCCGCGCCCTCGTGGACGCGATCGTTCGGCGACCGAACATCTGCGGCGCGATCACCTTCCATACGTTCAGCGGCGTCCACCTTCGCCCGCCGAGCACCAAATCGGACGACGAGATTCCAGCAGAAGATCGCTGGAACTATGAGCGCATTGGTGAGAAGGGCACAGAGTTGACTGGATACCCCGCCATCTGCGTGCACAAGGACTTCCGATACCATCCCCAAGAGGTCATCACTGGCGTGTTCGACGACTGGATGTACGAACACCGGGGCGTCTACGCTTGGACGACCGAAATCTGGTCTCCCCAACGGCAAGCCGGCATCACGGACTACAAGTACATAGACTGGTTCCGCGATCACCCGTTCGAGCACGACCGAATGCTGCTGAAATGGAGCGACGAGAAGCTGGGTGGGAACGGCTACGTGGACTGGTACGAGTTCGACCACCCGCAGCTCGGCAAGGTCGAGCTCGGTGGCTGGGACTCGATGTACGCGTTCCGGAATCCGCCGCCGGACTTCCTGGAGGCTGAAGTGAGCACGTTTGTGGACTGGGCCGTGTGGCAAGCTCTTGCCTCTCCACGCCTGGAGATCCGGGCCGTCGAGCGGATCAAGGCCGGAGAGGGGACCGTCATCCGGTTTGCCGTGGACAACGTTGGGTTCCTACCGACGAACGTCACGGAGCATGCCGTTCGAGCCAAGCTCTGTCGCGGTGTCGTGGCCGAGATTGAGGTCGGCGAGGGAGTTCGACTCGTCGCAGGACAAATCAGGCAACAAGGGCCGCAGCTCGCCGGGCGGGACAGGATCGCCGCAGGTGGCTTCGGCTGGATGATGCAAGAGACGAGCCATCGCCATGTGTTCGAGTGGACGGTGTCGGGAAAAGGAACGGTCGTGCTGTCCGCCCGTCACGAACGAGCCGGACGCGTGCAAACCACGGTCGAAGTGGACTGAAGGCGCGGTGTCTGCCAGCCCACGGAGGAGCGGATGTCAGCCTCGTTGCGGACACGTCGCCTGGTGAGGGGCGAACAAGTGGACCGGCAGACAGGTCGTATGACGGCCCGCCTGCGTCGCCTGTTCCCGCGGGCGGTCGCACTGGGTATAAAGTCCCAAGGAGCCCTAAGAGTTTTGGAGAGACAGCCATGAGCGAGAATATGGAAAAGTTTCGGAGCATGGACGGCAGCGATGCCATCGTGGATCAGCCGTTCATCAAGATCATCTTCCAGCACGGTTCGCCGAGGGAGGTTGGCATCAATGGCTGTCGAATCGAGGACGTAATCGAGGTGCTCGTACAGCGATTGCTGGACTTCCAAGGCCGGGATATGGCCTGTGAGGAGAACGCCAAGGCGCTCTACCACCTCGAAGAAGCCCGAGAAGCTCTTCTGCTGCGCCGTCGGCGACGCGAGCAGCAGGGAGTTTTGGGACTTCGGGTCCCGCACAAACCCGAGGGTTGATGCCTCGAGAGAACTCTCCGGCATCCTAAACCCGTCCTAATCCACGCTATGGTGGGCGCTCTGACCCTTTTTGTTCTTCTGTCTGGCATCGCCGGTCAAGGCGCGCTCGTCGCGCCCCAAGAGCCGACCAAACCGCTCCTTCTGCGCTATGCCACTTTCGACCCGGTCCGAGAACGGCCGTTGATTCCCATGCCCCTGTCGTCCACACCGACGAGCCAGCTCGGAATCATCCAGTTCAAGGACAAGCCGCGAGAAGCACAGCTGCGTGAGCTTCAGGGGCGAGGGGTCCAGCTGTGGCGCTACTTGCCTACGCACGCCTACGTCGCAACGTTGCCCAAGGGGGCAGCCGGCGTCAGCGGCCTTCCCTTCGTGCGGTGGGTTGGCCCGTACGAACCGGCTTACAAGATTGACCCGGTGCTGATTGACCTGATGAACCGGCGCATCCTCGGCACGCAGCGCTACAACATCCAGGTGCTGGAACGAGGGTCGCAGATGAAGGCTGTTGTGGCCGCTCGCGTCCGCCAAATGGGCGGAGTGGTTCATCGGGCCATTCCGGACGGTTTCCTGCTCGAAGCCACCCTCTCCCCGGATCAGTTACTGGCCGTCGCGAGGATGGACGAAGTCTTCTGGATCGACCTCTGGTCCGCCCCAGAAGTGGACATGGACATCGCCCGCGAGATCGGCGGCGCGAATTTCATTGAAAATGTGGAAGGATTCACAGGCGCCGGCGTCCGCGGCGAAGTCATGGACACGAACGTTCGCAGCACGCACGTGGATTTCCAAGACCCGCCCCTGCTCTTCCACGGCCCGAGAAGCGGAAGCAGCTCCCATGGCACTTCGACGACCGGGATCGTGTTCGGCTCCGGGGTCGGCAACTCCCAGGGCCGGGGCATGCTGCCGGACGCGCAAGGCATCTTTGCGGACCTTGATTCGGCTTCGAACCGATACCAGCACACGCGCGAACTGCTCCAGGCGCCCTACTTCGCCGTATTCCAAACGAACAGTTGGGGGGACGCGCGAACCACACAGTATACAAACAAGTCGTTCGAAATGGATGACATCATCTTCGAGAACGACATCCTGATTTGTCAGTCGCAATCGAACGCCGGCAATCAGGATTCGAGGCCGCAAGCTTGGGCGAAGAACGTCGTCTCGGTCGGCGGAGTGTATCACCGAAACACCCTCACGAAGAGCGACGACGCGTGGAACTTCGGGGCCAGCATCGGTCCGGCAGCGGACGGCCGAATTAAACCGGACCTCACGCACTTCTATGACTCGATCTTCACGACCTCGTCATCCAGCGACACGTCGTACACGACGGGTTTTGGCGGCACGAGTGGCGCCACTCCGATCGTCGCAGGGCACTTCGGGCTTTTCTTCCAGATGTGGCACAAGGGCGTGCTCGGCAACTTTGCGCCTGGGCACACGGTGTTCGACTCCCGCCCGCACTTCACGACCGCCAAGGCTGTGCTTATCAACACAGCTGATTCTTATCCTTTCAGCGGTACGACCCACGACCTCACGCGAACCCACCAGGGTTGGGGCATGCCCGAACTCCGCAACTTGCACAACTGGCGCAACAACCTCTTCGTTGTCAATGAGGATGTCGCACTCGCGGTAGACGAGACGGCGGAGTATCGCCTTTACGTCGCAAACGGCCAACCGTCTCTTCGCGTGACGATGGTTTACGCCGATCCGGCGGGTACCACATCGAGCTCGCTCCACCGAATCAACGACCTCGACCTCAAGGTGATTGCTCCCGACGGAACCGTGTACTGGGGCAATAACGGTCTTCTGGTCGGCAATTGGTCCACTCCGGGCGGATCGCCGAACGGTGTAGACACGGTGGAGAACGTGTTCGTACAAAACCCGGCCCCCGGGACCTGGACCGTCCAGGTGTACGCGAGAGAAATCAACCAAGACCAACATCTCGAGACCCAAGAGATGGATGCGGACTTCGCGCTGGTCGTCAGTGGCGTCACCGCCGATGCCTGGCCCAGCTCGCTGACGGTTCACCAAGGCAGCCAAACAGGCGGTCAGGTCGAAGACCTTGAGCGCAGTGACGACGGCTATGTTACGGTCGAGGCGCGACGCCCCATGACCGTTGCTGAGCCGTCGGTGGACGTGGAGCTTGGGTCGTTCACGCAAGTTCCCTCGGTTGGCACAGTCCGCCTGCGCGTGGAGTCCATGGTCACAGTCAGCGGAAATGTAGAGCAATCCATCGAGATGTTCGACTTTGTGGCGAACCAGTGGGTCGAGATGTATCGGGGCAATGCTCCGTCGGACGACGACGCGACAACGGTTACCGTCTCGACATCGGCGTCCCGATTCGTGGGATCAAGCGGTGAAGTACGTTGCCGCGTCAAGTTCTTCGACCGAGGGGTGACCGTGGCCAACTGGTCGGCACGGATCGACCAGGTGCGGTGGACGGTCATGCCGTAGAAGCCGGTTCTTCCCGGAGTGCGGAACCAAGAGTGCGCCGAATCGGGTATGACCCGAGTAAGGCGATGAAAGGACTGCGCATTCTCGGTTTCTTGTTGCTGCTCATCCCCTATGCCCAGGTTGGCGCACAGGGCGATCCGGAAGTGATCTCACGGATCATTGACGAAGGGAAGAATCGCAACCAGGTCATTCGACATCTCGAGTATCTCTGCATTCAGATCGGTCCTCGATTGACGGGGTCGTCGAACCTGCAGAAGGCCTGCGAGTGGACGCGGGACATGTTCAAGTCGTTCGGCTTGCAGAACGCTCACCTGGAACAGTGGGGCGAGGTGCCGGTCGGTTTCCGGCGAGGCCCGAATCAGATCGCGCGAATGGTTGCACCGTATCCGCGGACCTTCCAATTCACGACGCGGGCCTGGTCCGCGGGGACGAACGGGTTGGTGCGAGGACCTGCCGTGAAGGCGCCGGAGAACGCAGAGGCTGCACGGGCAATGAAAGACCAGCTGAAGGGAGCTTGGGTCCTCATGCCACCCCAGCAGCGCGGGCAACGACCAAACGAAGAGCTTGAGAACGCGCTCCGCGAAGCGGGGATCGCCGGCAAGATCTTCCCTTCTCGCAACGAACTGGTCATCACCAGCGGTAGTTGGCGAGGACTGACCTGGGAGAACCTTCCCACCGACGTGGAAGTAACCGTCCGTTTGAGCGACTATCAAGCCGTGATGAGCGCCCTGGATGCGGGGCAGCAACCGATCCTTGAGATCTGGGCCGAAAACATCTGGGAGCCTGGACCCGTGCCAGTGTACAACGTTATCGCCGACATTCCGGGTACGGAAAAGCCCGAAGAAATGGTAATCGTGAGCGGCCACCTTGACAGCTGGGACGGTCCCGGATCGCAAGGCACCTGCGACAACGGCACCGGCACGATGGTCGCCCTCGAAGCGGCCCGCCTGCTCATGACGGCAGGCGCCAAACCCAAGCGGACGATCCGATTCATCCTGTGGACGGGCGAAGAGCAGGGCTTGCTCGGTTCCCGTGCTTACGTCGAGATGCACAAAGACGAGCTGGACAAGATCTCCGCCGTCTTGGTGGATGACGGAGGCACGAACTACTCGGGGGGCTTGGTCTGCATCGAGTCCATGAGGCCGATGCTTGAAAAAGCGAT
>RFHN01000063.1 GCA_003695835.1 Armatimonadota bacterium | reverse complement strand
TCCGTACACCCGTCTTCTCCGAGATCGTCCAAGATCCTCTTCACGACCTCCGAAGTAGGGACCGGCGTCGTCGGCTCCGCCGTAATGCGGGAAGCGAACCAGTGAGCAACTCCAACACAGGTCGTCATGCGGTTCGTTTCAGGGTCTTGGTCCAGGTCCGGATTCCAGTAGTAGCGCGCGGCTGCAGCCACGACCTTGCCCAGGTTCCACCGCTCGGCGACGACGGCGCCCAAATCTCCCGGCCGGAAGCCGATAACCTCTGCGGCGACTTCGTGGAGCGGCCTGCCCTCCGTGCGGCTCTGCTCGAGCAGCTTGTCCACGATCTCGGGCGCAACCTTCGCAAGCGTGACAAGCCCAATCCGATGAAGCAAGCCGGCCGTGTAAGCGTCTTCCGCGTCTACGCCGTGGCTATTGGCGAAGAGTCGCGCGCCGATCGCCGTCGCGAGGCTGTGCGCCCAGAGGGCTTTCTTGTCGAGCGAACATCCAATACCCGCTATCGCTTCCTCATAGGCCGCGGCATAAATGACACTCCGCACGGTGCGTAGGCCGAGGAGCTGTACGGCGCCACCGACCGTTCGAATCTCCTGCCCCATGGTGTAGAGCGGCGAGTTCGCCAGTTTGAGAATCTTTGCGGACAATCCGGGATCTGTGGAGAGCACGATTTCGAGATCCTTCGGCGCAACGCCCTCCATCGCGCACATCTTCAAAGCCTTAAGAGCGACGTGCGGCATAACTGCAATCTTTTCGCTTCTGCCAATTTGGAGCGCTAACCGAGGTAACTCCACCTACCAAAAGTATCGGCGGATCGCCCGTCCTTTTACAGGTTCCGTAAGCTTAGTTGGCGATTTCGGGGGCGCCAGCAGGCACCTCCGAAGGCTCCGATTCTTGCTGGGACGCCTCCTCCTGTTCCCGCTTGATTACGGTGCGCAGGGCCACGAGGGCAACCTCGATCTGATCGTCTCGCGGCTCGCGCGTGGTCAGATACTGTGTCGCAAGGCCCGGGGCGAAGAGAATCTTCACCCAGCGTTCGTCCCGGAACGTGCCCGCCAGGCGAATCGCCTCGTACGCCACTCCCGCAATCAACGGGATCACGAGAAGTTTTAGGCCGATTCTTACAAAGGTGTCCAGAATGACGGAAGGCATTCCGTACTCCCGCGGCAAGAAGGTGAAGACGATGATGGACAGCAAGAGCACGATGATCGCGAACGACGTTCCGCAGCGGGGGTGAAGCCGCGTCTGGGCGCGCGCATTCTCCAACGTCAGGTCCTGACCCGCCTCCATCGCGTTGATCGCCTTGTGTTCCGCGCCGTGGTACTTGAATACCTCTTTGATCTCTTTCATCTGGCCGATCAGGGCAATGTAGCCCAGGAAGATAGCGGCCTTGATGACGCCCTCGATCAGGTTCGTTACGATGAGCGACCCGCCTGCGTTTCGAACCGGCTGCGCCAGCCAGACCGGCAACATCACGAACAGGAATACTCCGATCGCCAATCCGGTGATCATCGCGCCGACCACGCTGATTTTCATGAGAGAAGAACCCTCGTCCCCTTTAGCGTGGACCATCTCCGAACCCTCTTCGGTACGCGTCGTTTCCGTTGGCGCTCCGTTCTTCTCCGGGACTTCTTCCTTCTTCTGCGGTTCCTCGGTCTGAACCTGCGCGGCGAACTGCAGAGCGCGGATGCCGAGCGCCATGGCGTCGAACAGCGCAAGCGTCCCTCGTAGGAACGGTTTCTTGAGCCATGTCAGGCGACCGACCCACGTCTTCGCCACCGGCTCAGAATGCACGATGATGCGACCGTCCGGCGCGCGACACGCCACCGCAAAGAAACGCGGCGACCTCATCATGACCCCTTCGATGACCGCTTGGCCGCCGTACTGAAGATATTCACCTTTCGGCATCTTTTGTTGAGTATATTCTACGGCAGGAACGCTTTGCTTATGAACGAACAACGGCTCTTCGACCTCTTTTGTAATCTTTGCCTCATCAACGCCCCAGCTTTACAAGAGCGGGAAGTCGTCGAGTGGGGCAAGGCGTACCTTGAGCGAATCGGTCTCGAAGTGTGGGAGGATGACGCGGGGTCCAAGATCGGTGGCAACGCGAACAATGTGATCGCGAAGCTCCCAGGCAACCAAACGGGGGCGCCGGCCATCTTCCTCTCCGCTCACTGGGACACGGTAGAACCGACTGCCGGCCTCGAGATCGAAGAGCGCGACGGTGTCTACTACAGCAAGAGCGACACCATTCTCGGCGCCGACGACAAGGCCGGCATGGCGCCGGCCATCGAAGCCGTTCACTCGATCCTCGAATCCGGCGAACCGCACGGCGACGTATACCTCGTCTTTTGCGTTGCGGAAGAAATCGGATTGAAGGGCGCCTTCGCTTGCGAGATTCAAGACCTGGGAGTGGATTTCGGATATGTGTTTGATACTGGCCCGCCGGTTGGGACGTTCGTAACCAAAGTCGGAACGCACGACCGCCTGAACGCGCGCGTGATCGGTCGGCCCGCTCACGCGGGAAAGCATCCTGAGGAAGGGATCAACGCGATTCAAGCCGCCGCAAAGGGGCTTGCAGAGATGCGCCTGGGCCGGATTGACGAAGAGACCACCGCCAACGCCGGTCTGATCCACGGTGGCACGGGCGTCAACGTGGTTCCGGCTGAGTGCACCGTTCGGTGCGAGGCACGTTCCCTCAGCAATGAGAAACTCGATGCCCAGATCTCTCATATGAGAGAGTGCTTCGAAAAAGGAGCTGCCGAGCTGGGCGCCCGCGTCGAATTCGAGTACGTGAGGGCGTACGAGGGGTACCACATCCCCGAGACCGAGCCGGTCGTGAAACTCGCGGTCGAAGCGGCGAAGAAGCTCGGCTATTCGGGCGAGTTGCGATGGACCCTGGGGGGCAGCGATGCCAACGCCTTCAATGCGAAGGGCGTGCCCACGATCGTCTGCGGGACCGGAATGAAGGAGATACACACGCATGACGAACATGTGAGCAAAGAGGACCTCGTCGGTCTCACGCGCCTCGCCATAGAGCTGATCCGATCGGCGGCAAACGCATGAGGTTTCTCGCCCCGCTTCTGATTGCCCTTTTGCTTCTCGGATGCGGGAACGAGAGTCGTCCCGCGGAGCAAGCCTCCGAACCGGAGAGAACGCCGCCCGTTCAGACCGCGCCGCCACCGACTGAGCCATCCGGCCGAACCACTCCGTTGGAGAGTTTGCCCACCGTGACTCTTTCGGTCAAGGACAAGAAGATGCGCCTCTGGGTCGCGAGCTCGGAAGAGACGCGTCGAGAGGGCCTGATGTTCGTGACGAAGGATCAGATGGGCGAGGACCAAGGGATGATCTTCGTCTTTCCCGACCTCGATTACCGCGGATTCTGGATGAAAAACACGATCATTCCTCTGGACATCGCCTACTTGCGGAGCGACGGCGTCATCATCAACATTCTCACCATGTCCCCGCTCGATGAGTCTACGTACCGATCCGAGGAGCCTGCCCAATATGCCATCGAGATGCACGCAGGATGGTTCGACCAGAACGGTATTCGGCCAGGGGATCGCGTGGATCTATCGCCGCTCGCGAGGCTGAATCTGGAATAATCAACTCATGCGGATCACTTGCTTCGGCGGCGTGCGTGAAATTGGCGGGAACAAGATTCTCATCGAGGACTCTGGCAACTCCCTTCTTCTGGACTTTGGCCTGCCCATGGGCCGGGCTTCTGCGTACCTCGATATGTTCGTTCAGCTGCGGACGCATTCCCATCTGTTGGACGCGATGAGCCTCGGAATTGCCCCCGCTGTGGACGGACTCTATCGGCACGACCTGCTCAAGAACGAGGCTCTGGTGGAATGTGCGCGCGCAAACGGCGTCCCGGAGGAAGAGCTACGCTGGTACGCGAGCGAGGTCCGAAGCTACGAAGAGGTCCTGGATGCCGAAGGAAGGCCGCGCGCGTCGGCAGTGCTCGTGTCCCATGCTCACCTCGATCACGTTGGACAGATCGGTTACCTCGACGAACGAATCCCGATCGCCTGTACGCCCGTTTGCCAGACGATCCTGGAAGCGATCGACGCCCTCACCATACCACGGATTGATGCGAGAACCTTGAGCGTGCAGCGTCGTACGATCCGAGAGCGTAGGTCGGGATCGAAGTTCCCAGGCGCGCCGTACGTGTACGCAGAGACCGTCGAGCGACCCGTCATTCCCATGAACGAATACGCCGAAATCGAAGTGGCAGGTTTTCGGTTGCGGCCCTTGCCCGTAGATCACAGCCTACCGGGTTGCTGCGCCACGTTGATCACGACGCCCTCGGGAAAGAAAGTGGTATACACGGGGGACCTTCGATTCAACGGCCGCTGGAGCCTCGGCAAGCGCTCGCTCACCGAGCGACTTCGAGCCGAGACCAAGAATCTCCGTCCAGATGTGATCCTGACCGAGGGTACGCGAATCACAAGCCAATCGCGCGACGACGAGAACGCCGTGCGTGCCAAGCTCAAAGAGGTCGTCGAAGGAAGCGCCGGCACCGTCTTCGTGGACTGGGCGTGGAAAGACGTTGCTCGATTCCAGACTATAGCAGAGGTCGCGAAGGAAACTGGAAGAATCCTGGCAGCGAACCCCAAGGCGATGTTCGTCTACACCACACTCGTAGACCGATATCCCGACCTCTTCCCTGCCATTCCCGAGCTTGGCCCCGTGCGCGCTTATCTGGAGCGGGCGCGATCCATGACCTATTCGCCGGACGACTACAAGCCCTACGAACTTGGGCCATATTGCGAATGGCCGTCGGAGCTTACGGATCGCATCAAAGAGGAATGGCAACAGCCGGCGAGCCAAGAAGTGCGGGATGCGATGGCCTGGTATTACGGCGGCGTTCGCGCCTATGACATCCGGAAAGATCCGTCCCGATACATCGTTCAGCTCGGGTTCTATCAAATCCAGGAACTGATTGATCTCGAACCGCCTCCCGGCAGCGTGTACGTCAAGTGCGCTACGGAGCCTTTCTCGGACGAGATGAAAATTGATGAACAGCGATTGAAGGCCTGGCTGGATCGGTTCGGTGTCGAGTCTCGCGGCGACGAAGAGGACTCGCTGCTGCGCGCCCATATCTCAGGGCATGCTTCAGGCCAAGACTTACTCGAGTGGATCGCTGATATGCAGCCCGCGCAAGTGATCCCCATCCACACGATGAAACCCGAGGCGTTCGAGGGGAAGGTGGGAAAAGAGGTCCTCTACGTCAGCGAGGGCGAACCGTTAGAGCTTTGACCGCCTCGGGCTGGTCCTCAAAGAAAAATGGCAGGGGCGACAGGATTCGAACCCGCGACCTGCGGTTTTGGAGACCGCTGCTCTACCAGCTGAGCTACGCCCCTGCGGGTTTACGGGAAGCGTAGTTTACCCTACTGTCCCCTCGTCCACCAAGGCAAAACGATCAGTTCTTGGCCGTTCCGCTGCCATTTGACGTGTCCGTCCGCAGCCACGGCGTTTCGGCCGTCCCGGTGCAGCCGTTTTCCGGCGAGACTGAAATCGAAGAACACTGCCACGGCGGAGGGGCGCTCGATGTCGCTCTCCCGAACTGGGCCGCCGTGAGGCTGATCGGGATCGGGGATGTTGTTCACAACGAGGTACGGGTTCACCTGGTAGTTCGTGCCCGGACGGCTCTGCGGCAGAGTCTTCAGGTAGAGCGACGGGCAGTACCACACCTTCTCGTTGTTGACGTACGGCATGAGCATGTCCTTGACGGGACGAGCATCGAATCGGTTCGTATCGTCCGTGGAATCAAAGCCGTACACGCGTCCGAGACGGTCCACCTCGTATCCGGGCGCAAACCGCGGTCTTGGATCGTGTGGGTAGACGCCGTCGTAGTCCTGGACATAGAGGAACATGGCGGTTCCCACTTGACGCAGGTTGCTCAAACACATCGTGGCCTGCGCCTTTTCCTTCGCCATGATGAAGGCAGGCGCAAGGATCGCTGCCAAAGCGGAAACAATCGCCAGGGCAACCAGCAGTTCAATGAGTGTGTATGCCCGCCTCATCCTCTGCTTCATTCTACACCAAATACGAAATTCCTCTCCACTGCGCTCCCAGAAACGCCGCTTGCCCAAACGCTTGGTTCATAATGGACGTCGGTGGCAAAGACGACCTACCTCCGGTATGACAAGCACAAAATCCCCGTAGAAGTACCGGATCATGCCGAGATTCTTCACTCTCGCGGGTGCTCCCCGTTGCCCCAACCCCTTGAGGCGGTTCGGGATGCGCTGGCCAGCCCGATCGGGTGCCCGCCGCTGGCGGCGCTCATCCAAGCGCGAAAGCCCTCGAAGGTCGTCATCACGATTTCGGACATCACTCGTCCCGTCCCCAATCGCGTCTTGGTCCCGGCGCTCCTGGAGGTACTGGAGACATGTGGGATAGGACGCGAGAAGGTAACGATTCTCATCGCCACCGGCATGCACCGTCCGAGCACGCAACAGGAGAAGATCGAACTGCTGGGTGAAGAGATCGTCGGATCCGTTCGCGTTGTAGATCACCGGAGCGAACAGCGCGACGAACTGACGCGGCTGCCTCGGGCCACTCGATTCGGGACCTATGCCTGGATTAACCGCCTGTATAGCGAAGCGGACTTCCGCATCGTGACGGGCTTCATCGAACCACACTTCATGGCGGGATTCAGCGGAGGCCGGAAGGGCGTTTGCCCCGGCATCGTCAACGTCGAAACCGTTCAGAAGTTTCACGGATTTGAGTTCCTCGACTCGCCCGCCGCGACGAACTTCTCTCTGGAAGGCAACCCACTCCACCAAGAGGCGACGGACGTGGCAGAGATCGCAGGCATTGACTTCCTGCTCAACGTGGGTCTGACGGAAGACAAGCAGATCGCAGGCGTCTTCGCCGGAGATTGGAGGAAGGCGTTCGAAGTAGGCGCAGCGAAGGTTCGCGAGTGGACCGCCGCCCCTTGCGCGGAACGGAAGGACGTCGTGATTACGTGCGGCGGCGGGTATCCGCTCGACAAGACGCTCTACCAATCGGGCAAGGGCATGTGTTCGGCGCTGCCCGTCGTCAAAGAAGGGGGAGTTGTGATTTGCGCGTCGGCCTGCAGCGAGGGGCTGGGGAGTCCTTCGTTCACCCGTATCATGCGCGAATGGGGGGAACGCTGGGAAGAGTTCCTCGATTGGATTCGGACGAATCCGGAGGTAATCCACGATCAGTGGGGGTTCCAGATGCACTGCAAAGTGCTCCAGCGGGTCGGCGTCGAAAACTTGCGGTTTGCCTGCGGAGGCATCCCAAGCGAGGAGCTGAGCCGGATGTCGCTCACACCGCTCTACGAACCGAAACCTGGGGTTGAGGAACTCGAAGGGATCCGACAAGCCATCCAAGCGCAGGTGGATCGGCTCGCTGACCAGACGATGGCTGTCATTCCCGAGGGGCCTTATGTCGTTCCGGTGGTCATGGAGGAGGGAGCCGCATGAAGCCGGCGCGGATCGAACATTGGGGCAGGCTGGCTTACCTCCCCGCGTGGGAGCGGCAGAAGCAGCTTGTCCAGAAGCGCCTGGAAGGCCGTATCCCCGACACGTTGGTCTTCGTGGAACACGACCCCGTACTCACCCTTGGGTCTAACTTTCACGAGGAAAACTTGCTTCTTTCGGTCGAAGACTACAGTAGGCGCGGCATCGAGGTAGTCCGTACGGATCGCGGAGGCGACGTTACATACCACGGACCGAATCAGTTAGTCGTCTACCCGATCTTCGACCTGCGGGAGCACGGACGGGACCTGCATCTCTACCTCCGCAACTTGGAGGAAGCTGTGATCCGAACGCTTGCCGCGTTCGGATTGGAGGGCTACCGCTTTCCCCCGAACACTGGCGTGTGGGTGAACCAGCGGAAGATCGCCGCCATTGGCATCAAAGTGACGCGGTGGATCTCACTCCACGGGATCGCCCTCAACTGCAACAACGACCTCTCTCCCTTCAGCCTCATCGTGCCCTGCGGCATCCGTGAGTATCCGGTTACCTCGTTGTCCAAAGAGTTGGGGCGCGAAGTCCCTATGGAAGAGGTCTTCGCGCCCATGACGGAGGCTTTTCAGCAGGTTTTCGGATTATCCTTTACCGTTTCCGGCGAGCAAGGAGGCCACCCAGGCCAGCGATGAGAACGGCAACGGAGGCAGGCTCAGGTACGGCCTGGATGTCGCTCAGCGCGAAGTCCGCGCTGGGCATACCATCGAAGTAGATCGTGATGCGATCCACGTCAGCGAAGTTGGCCCCACCGTTCTGTTGGCTGAGCGAGTTGAACAGCACGTCATAGGTGAACGGGGACTGCTGCGCAGGGACGACGAAGTCGCCAAACGACATCCCTTGCGTGTAGGTTCGGATCTCGACGCGCAGGTTCAGGTCCAAGTCGTTGCTGATGAAGTTGAACCGAAGACGGTCGAAGGACGAAAAGTCCAAGTTGCCGAGGCCGGGGCCGGGGATGAAGACGTTGCCGCCGGTTTCCTCTCCAGCGCCGTCGTAGTCGAGACCGAACATCGAGTCCACGCTGACGTCGTTGCTGATCGCGGACAGCCCGTTCTGGATCGTCACCGTGAAGTTCAGATTGAACGGGTTGCTGGTGACGGTCATGAGGGTGTCCCGTTCGCCGCCGAGCATCGTGCCCGCTTGAGAGGCGATCACCGTGCCGCTCTGGATCGTGTTCGAGTAGGGGCCGGACGTGAAGTCGTCAATAACCAGGGCGTTCGCGCCCACCGCTACCCCAAGAATTCCGATTGCAACGAGAAAAGTCTTATTCATGCCACTTCCTCCTTTCGAGAGGTTCGCTATTTTGGACGCAACTGGGGGGCCAAAGTGTTCCCGACTGCCGCAAATCTGGTGATTTCGCCGGTCTTGCCATAATGCGTCGGCATGACGAGGGGGAGAGGGCGAAGGCTCTTGCGGCGGCTCGGATGGGCAGGCGTAGACGAGGCTGGCCGAGGGCCGCTCGCGGGGCCTGTCGTCGCCGCGGCTGTCATCGTGCCCAAGGGCTGCCGACTGCCCGGATTGGACGACTCCAAGCGCCTGACCGCAGACCAGCGAGCTGAGCTGCGCGCGCGCATCGAAGAGAAGTGCGTCTGGTCCGTGGCTCTTGCGAGTGTGGAGGAGATCAACCGCCTGAACATCCTCCGAGCCACGTTCTTGGCGATGCAACGAGCCATCGAAGGCTTGGCGCAAGCCCCTTGTGGCGTCTTAGTGGACGGGAATCACTTTGCCGCCACGATCCCTTGCCCGTGCGAAACCGTTGTCAAGGGGGACGGCACCTACGCCGAGATCGCAGCCGCGAGCATCCTTGCGAAGACTCATCGGGACGAACTGATGCGGACCCTCGACCAGCAGTTCCCCGGCTACGGCTTCGCCGAGCACTTCGGGTATGCGACTCCCGAACACCTGCGAAGACTGGAGGAACTGGGGCCATGCCCGATCCATCGGACAGGATTTGCTCCAGTTCAGGCGTCCCAACAGCTATGCCTCATCCTCGACGAATAGGCGACGAAGCGGAGGACCGTGCCGCTCGATACCTTGCTGAGATCGGGTACGTCCTCGTGAAGCGGAACTACGTCGGGCGCGACTCGGAGATCGACCTGATCGCTCTCGACGGAGATTGCCTGGTCTTCGTCGAGGTGCGCTACCGGAAGTCGCGGGATTGGGAGTCGCCCGAAGAGTCGGTTTCGCCGGCCAAACAACGAAGGCTGTGGAGGGCAGCCGAGCAGTACCTGGCTGATGTCGTTGGAAAGGAAATGTCCATGCGTTTCGACGTTATCGCTCTGACCGAAACGGACCTACGGCATCACAAAGACGCCTTCCGTCCCTTGCCATAACGCTCCCACCAGATCCGAATCGCTTCTGGATAGGCCCTGTGCTCTTGCTCGAGTACGCGCGCAGCCAAGGTCTCCGGGGTGTCGTTCGGCAAAACGGGTACGCGTCTTTGGATCAGGATGTCGCCTTCGTCGTAGCGCTCGTTCACGAAGTGCACCGTCGCGCCCGACTCCGTTTCTCCGGCAGCCAACACGGCCTCGTGCACGCGCATACCGTACATCCCTTTTCCCCCAAACTTCGGCAGAAGCGCCGGGTGAATGTTCAGAATCCGACCGCGAAGCGCTTCGACCACGGAAGCTGGGATCAGCCGCATGTATCCGGCCAAGCACAGCAGGTCCACGTTGCGTTCCGCCATCTCGCGCAGCAAGCTTTGCGCAAAAGCCTCAGGCTCGCTTGGAAGCACGACGACCGGAACGCCGAGCGATTGCGCGCGCTCGATGGCTGGCGCCGTGTCGCTGGGCGCAAAGACGACGGCGACCTCCATGGGGAAGCCTGGCTCTTGACTCGCTCGAACGATCGCCTCCATGTTCGAGCCCCTGCCCTTTGACCCTACCAAGATCGCCACCCGGCCCCGCTCCATCATTCCTCCCAAACTGCGCACGCCACGGCCACGCTCTTGTCATGGCTGATTGAAAGCCAGACCACCGCGTTGGAACCGTTCCGCCAGTGAACCCGGGGCGCGCCCGTATCGTCCGCGAGGATCTCGACATCTTGCCAGCTGAGGCGCGTGGAGACCGCTTTCGCGATGGCTTCCTTCCCTGCCCATCGGCCCGCGACATAAGCCACATCTCGCGCCTGCTCAAGCTCTTTCGGCGTGAGAATCCTGGGAAGGAAGCGCGGGTTCTGCATCGCCCTCCGAATACGATCGATCGAGATGACGTCGATTCCTATTCCGCGGATCATCAGGCGTTCGCCTCTTCCACCAGTCGGACGATATCCACGATCTCGACGCCTGACTCGGGAGCGACCTTCTGCATTCCGGCTTCCAGCATAATATGACAAAACGGACAGGCCACAGCGATCCGGCTGGCTCCTGTGTCCAGCAACTCTTGCACTCGACGATCGGACGGTCTCTTATCTGGCGGATCCTCCATCCACATGCGCCCTCCCCCCGCTCCGCAGCACAACGTCTTCTGCGCTCGCCGCTCGGGCTCGGCGATCTTCGTCCCGCCGTTCATGGGAGAGTGGAGCCAGCGATCGATCGGCGTCGTGTGCTCGTTGAGGTTCGATTCTGCGCCGAGCGCTCTGCGCGGCGCGTCCGCCTCGTTGTTCACGCGGGCAAGATAGCACGGATCGTGCAGCGTCACCGAACCATCCTCAGGGTGAGGCGCGCGCAGCTTGCCCTCTTCGATGAGTTTTGCGAGGAACTGAGAAGTGTGATACACTTCGTAGTTGCCCTCGAACTGGGGATACTCATTCCGAATCGTGTTGAAGCAGTGCGGGCAAGCGGTCACGATCGCCTTGACGCCGTACTGCTCGAAGGTTTGGATGTTCATCTCCGCGAACTGCTGATACAGGAACTCATCGCCGATGCGCCGCGCCGGATCGCCGGTGCATCGTTCCTCTTTTCCGAGGCAAGCAAAGCGTACGCCAGCCTTCTTAAGGAGCTTGACGAATGCGCGGTTGACGCCCATGGCATTGCGGTCAGAGACTCCGGCGCACCCGACCCACAGAAGCACGTCGAAGGTCTCGCCCCGGCTCACCAAATCGCGAACGAGAGGCACATCGTGGCCCTCCATCCACGCTTCGCGCTCTGAGGCGGGAGTCCCCCAGGCGCTTTCGGTTGACTGGAGTTGGCGGAGCAGGTTCGCGGCCGATCCCGCGAGCTTGCCCTCGGCTGCGAGAAACCGGCGGGCGTCCACGATGAGGTCCACGTGCCGGATCATGACGGGGCAGACTTCGACGCAAGCGCTGCAAGTCGTGCACGCCCAGAGGGCCTCCTCCGTCACCGCCGCCGCGATCTCTCCGTCGGTGCCCAGAATCCCGCGGATCCCTTGCACCACCTGCCTGGGATCGAGCGTCTTTCCGACGCCGTTCGCCGGACACACTTCCGTGCACCTGCCGCATTCCATGCAGGCATCGAGCGAGAGAAGGTGCCAGCGAGTGTAGTGCTCCGCCTTTTGGGCGCCGATCCGTCCCGTCTCTTCCACCTCTTCGATCGAGACCTTCGGCAGCGCTCCCATCGGGTCCGGAGGCGCTCCGGCCGTCGAGAGCATCGCATACAAGATGTGCCGCAGTCTCAGCTGCGGGAGAACGGCGATAAACACCGCTACGAGGATGGCGTGGAACCACCACAGGCCGATGTAGGCGGGCGCAGAGATCGGAGGCAGCATCTGGGCGATCCAATGCCCGACCGGCGCCGACACATCGAACGGCTTGGGGACGGCCGCCATGCGGAACGCCTCCAGGAAGAATCCCGTCACCGTGAGGGCGAGCAGCAAGACGAGAGTCCAGAAATCGGAAACACTGCTGATGAGCGACTTGGGCTTCGCGAAAGCGCGGCGTGCCAGCGCCCACAGCAAGCCGACCAACAGCGCAAGGCCCATGATGTCGAGGGTGAACTCGTACACCAGATAGTACGTGCCCTTGTGGAACTTCCAGGGCGAATAGGTGTTGATCGCAAGCAGCGTCGTTCCGATGAATAGCGTCAGAAATCCGTAAAAGATCAAGAGGTGCATCGGGGCGCCGCTCTTCGGACGCGACGTTCGCACCTTGCGCTGACCGAGCACGTACCGACCGAAGTTCCCCAGCCAATCGCTCTTCCACCCGATCGGCCGACCCGTCATCCACAAGCGAAACCGATCCCTGACCTGCCATGCGAGCACGCCGACGGCCGCAGCCATCAACGTGTAGAAGGCGACCTTGTGCGGCAGGCCCATGAAGAGAAACTCGCTTCGGGTCGGCTCCATCGTAGGCTTCGTAGACTACCGTAACGCGGCCGTTTCGATACCAGACGCTTCGGAGTCCCGACTCGCCGAGTTGACCCGAGCCAAGACGGTCATGGGACCGCAAACTCGATCGCCCGGCTGCACGAGAACGTCCACCCCCTCGGTCATCGGAAGGAATACGTCCACTTGGCTGCCCCGACCAATGAAGCTGAGCTTGTCTCCCGCCTGCACCTGGGATCCTGGACTCACGAGCGTTTGGATCTTGCTAACGAACTTGTCGGCAATGAGCACGAGCGCGAGGCGAAACTGCGATCCTTGGAGCCAGAACGTCTGCCGTTCGTTCTCCAAGAGATATCGCTTTGCCCAAAGTTGCACCCATCTCCGGAAGTACGTGATGCGGACGTACTCCCAGAAGTCGAACATCGGCAGGTTGGCTTGAGCGGGCTTGTGCTCATATCGCTCCACGACGGCGGGCATCGGTGCGTACTGGTAGTGGACATCCAGCGCGGTCATCGCGATCCCGATCAAGTAGCCGCCACCGTCGGTTTCCTCTTTGGTGATCTCGTCAATCCGAATCGTCTCGCCCTTCTTCTCGGAGAGGACGACTCCGTCCTTCACCTCGCGGACGTAAGCGACGATCCCGTAAACGGGACTTCGGACGGCCTCGTCGTCCTGCGGCACGTTGGGGTGCTTCGGGTCGCGGTGAAACCACACGGTCCTCAAAAAGAGAAAGACCGCAGCAATGAGCGCAACGGTCCCCAGAAAAAACAGAGCCATCTTCGCCTCGCCGCTCAGGCGGACTTGGCTGCGTGGATCGCTTTCATGAGCCTGGCTTTTCGGCGGGCGGCCTGATTCTTGTGGATGATCCCGCGCTCAGCCGCTTTGTCTAACATCTTGCAAGCCAGGCGGGCGTGCTCCGCAGCTTCCTCGGTGCCAGCCGCGAGACGCGCCTTCTTGATAAGCGTCTTCAGCATGGACTTCGTTGACTGATTGCGCAAGCGACGCTTCAGCGAGCGTCGCAGGTCCTTCTTGGCTGATCGAATGTTCGGCATGATTCTTTCCTCGCTATTATGGCTTCATTCCCTGTCGTCGTTGCAACCGCCTACACGTTCCGGATGTACTTCCTCTTTGCCTTGTCGAAGCCCTGATCCACGCGCTTCGGATCGAAGTGCCAGACGGTGGACCCGGAGCGCTGGTAGAAGCAGTGGTAACCGGTCAGCAACGAGGCGACGAGACGACGAGTCGTCCGTCGGACGACGTTCGTTTCGGCGAGAGCGGTCAGGTAATCCACACCCTTCGGGTAGTGACCGACGATCTCCATGAGAATCTCGTACGTGGAGAGCTCGGCGCTCCGAGCTGCCAGATCGCGCAGCTCCTCCATGCGCTCGCTACTGATGTACAGCAAGGGATCCGGCTCTTCCGCCCAGGAGAACTCATACACGTTCGGCTTCTCGGTCTTCGACAGCGTGAAGACGGCGCCGCTTTCGATCTCCTGTTCAAACCACCAATCCACGAGGTTGTAGAGCAGTCGGGTGTCGTGGTTGAGCCAGACGTACAGTTCCCTGCCGGCCGCATCTCGGAACACAAGCTCCTGCAACGTCGGCTCCTCTTCGAACCATCCCGGCGGGAACTGGCAGAGGGGGAAGGTTCCCAGCTCGCGGTGGTGAGAGCGGAGCACGAGGGAAACCGTCGGCGGCTGCTTCTTGGGCGGAGTCTGGGGGTCCTCGTCGAGGACGTCCATCGCCACTGGCAGGTGCATCTCTTTCCGAAGAGCGCTGCTGAAACCGTCGTCCGAAAGCTCCACGTCAATCGGCTGGTCGTCTTGGTCTCGGAAGTCGTAGTTGACGAACTCGAAGACGGGCGGAATGACCCGAACGATATCCGGCGCGGAATCGGGCTGGCGGTAGCGGTCGCCTCCGACGTGCCACACCTGTCCGGTCGCCTCCACCGCCGCCATCGCATTGGCAAGGTCCTCGGGGTACGTTCGATCGGCCGGGGTCAGATCGTACTTCTCTTCCAGAAGGTCGCTCAAACTGACGGAAACGGGAGAGGCGAGAATTCGCTCCACCATCTCGGCGACCTCTTCGGGGCCGAACTCGAGCGGAGCCGTGTCTTCCACGTCAATCACCGGCTCCATGCGCTCGGCCTTGCGAATCGCCGCCTTGATCCAAGCCTCCACCTCGCTCGCCGGATAGAGTTTGCCGTCCGCTGCGAAGTACGCGCCCGCCTCGATGGCGGCGGCGAAGAGTGCCGCCGGGTCATACTTTCCTTCCACGTACGGGTCAGGGGGATTGAGCTGGCGCCAAGCGTAGAAGCCGATCACCTTCAGCGAAATCGGCGCGTGCCGCAAAGCGGACTGGACGCCATGACTGACATCGGAGAAGTCAATTCGGCCAACGGAGTTCGCCCACGGAGCCACATCGTCGGAAGTCAGACCGTTTAGGAAGAGGGCGTCGTCCTCCGCCTCGTCCGTCGCCACGAACGCCCAGTCGGCAAGCGCGGCATAGCCGTTCGGCAGATACAAGAGCCCCGGGTCCGCAGAAAGGATGCGTGGGAGAACGGATTCAGCAAACTCGAGGGAGGTCTCCCGGCCCTTTGCCACTTCGAGCGCCAAGGTCTCGATCTCCATCGGACCTCCGTACGCGCGGAGCGTCTCGCGGATGAATTCGTTCAGCGGAGCCTTTGCGGCTGCGACGCGCGCGGCGGGAACCCACCGGCGGTCGTGA
>RFHN01000062.1 GCA_003695835.1 Armatimonadota bacterium | reverse complement strand
TACCAGTGGCGTAGCTTACGTTGGGCCTCAAGTTGGCGGTTTGCGGACAGTGCACGTGCGGCCGACTGAATCGCGGCGAAGGCCGGCAGGATCGAGACATACGGCAGATACTGGGCCGAGATAGCGCCGTACTCCTGCGGATGACGAAGACGCTTGAGGGCATCCTCGAGCGCATCGACTGCTTTGTGCCACAGCTCCTTGAATTCGGCGGTGTCGCGAACCAGGATCTCCTTGCGGAGAGGCCCGTCCGGACCGCGCACCTTCTTCTCTTGGCCCGGCAGGAGGTAATAGAGGTACTTTGGCGAGCAGTAGGCCTGACGCAGGATCGACATCACCTGGAGAATGTAGACGTTCATACGCTCGGTCTCGACGAAGGCGAGGCGCTCCTGAGCCTCGCGCCACATATGCTTGAGCTGAAGGCCTTTCGGCTTGAGCAACGCATTGATCAGGTCGAATACGTCAAGGCGGATCCCTCGGCTATTAATCTGGGTGAAGATGTCGCACACCTTGTCAAGCTCAAGGTCGCGATCGAGCTCGATATACGCGATTTGGTATTGCTCGGTGATTCCCTTGATATGTTCGCCGAAGTGTCTCGCGTTTATGGCATTGCGAGCGGCGATCGTAGCCTCGTCATCTCGGCCCGCCTCCTTGGCGACCGCCTCCTTATCTTGCCAGTACTTTTCGTAACCTTGCACCCAGTTCGGAAGCTCCCAGCCTCCTTGGCCGACGACGGCAAGGGGGAAGAGGTGGGACTCGAACTGTGCCTCGCGATCGTCGAGGAGCTTCTCGCCGTGTTGCGTCCAGTCATATTCGAATGCCTCGTCGTAAACTTCATCCATGAACTTGTCGACACGGATGAAGTACAGGAAACGGTTCTTGCGGCCGGGGACGGCTACCTTGGGAGCCATGAAGGCGTAGTACATCGCGGTCAGGCGCTGTTGGCCATCGAGCACGATGTGGGTCCGATCGCCTCCATCCCCGGATCCGTAGAGAGGCTCACATGCGAGCGCTTCAAAGTTTTCGTCTTTCCCCTTCCACAGCAGGAGACTGCCAATGTAATAGTCGAGGAAGATCGATCGCATCAGCGCTTGGATGTCCCATGGCATCCACTCGAAGTCGCGCTGAAAGTCGGGAATTACGTAGCGGCCTTCGCGCAGACGACTGATTAGTGTAATGAGGCTTACATGATCGGGCTTCTGGACGTCCTTCATCTGTATTGCCGAGCGATTCTATCCAATCATGAGGCGATGAGATGAGCCCGGCGCTTGCTCCCGGTCGGGTGGGCTGGGGTAGACTGGGCGGCACCTTTCTGTGCCCGGCTCCGGCGGGGCACCGAAGTCCAGAGGAAGGCACATGAAGAATCGAAACTACGAAGCGCTGTACATCTTGCCGTCGAACTTCGACGATGCCGCCGTCCAGGCGTCGCTCGACACCTTCAAGAAGGCGATCGAGGAGAACGGAGGCTCGGTCTCCAAGGCCGCGAAGTGGGATACGCGGAAGCTGGCTTACAAGATCAAGGGTCACACCGAGGGGATCTACTGCTTGGTCGAGTTCTCCGCTCCGCCGACAGTTCCTGAAGAAGTAAGAAGGTTATTCCGAATCAGCGACGAAATCATAAGGGGCAGGGTTTTCCTGCGAGAGGAGTAATCGCATGAGTTTGAATATGGTTTGCCTGACTGGTCGCCTCACGCGCGACCCTGAACTTCGGACCACCACGACCGGCAAGCAGGTTGTCAACTTCACGATCGCCGTCCAGAAACGGTTCAAGCCGCAGAATTCGGACGAACCGGACGCTTACTTCATCAACTGTGTCGCTTGGGGCCAGAGCGCTGAGTTTCTTTGCAACTATGGTGCAAAAGGCCGCATGGTGGGCGTTACCGGTCGCCTCGAGCAGCGGAAGTACCAGGCTTCGGATGGCAATATGAGGGAGGTCGTCGAAGTGGTTGCGGACCAGGTCGAACTGCTCGACCGCCCGCGGGACGACGCCGACGCGCCCGGAATGGCGGCTGTTGCAGCCGGGTCCGCCAACGACGAAGGCTCTGAAGACCCGTTTGCTGAGGAGTAGTCCCCTTGCCTGAGCAGCTGGACTCGCGGGAATTCGTGCTCCGAGCCGACCCCCGCGGCATGTTCGGCTTGGCGGAGGCGTTTCCCAAGCAATGTCGAGAGGCGCTGGAGTTGAGCGAGCGGCTCGACCTCGACGGCGTCAAAGGCGACTACCGCAATATTGTTGTTTGTGGGATGGGCGGCTCGGCTGCTGGCGGCGACTTGCTCGGTTGTCTGCTCTCCGAGGAGGGGGCGATCCCGTCGTTCACCGTGCGAGACTACGCGTTGCCCAAGTGGGTCGGCCCGGACTCGCTGGTCGTAGCCTGTTCTTACAGCGGCAACACGGAGGAGACGCTCTCGGCGACGGAGGAAGCCATTCGGCGGGGCTGCCAGGTGGTGTGCATCACGTCGGGCGGGGCGCTTGCCGAACGCGCGAAGGCGGCAAGGCTCCCCCTTCTTCAGATTCCCGGCGGCCAGCCGCCACGCACCGCGTTGGGCTACTTATTTGTTCCCCTGGTGCAGGCAGCCGTCGGCGTCGGTGCCTTGCCGGAGCAACCGTGGGACGAGGCGCTTTCCGTGCTCGAGTCCTGCCTCACGGATTGGGGCCTTGAAAGCTCAGGGCGCCGCAACGCAGCCAAGCGGTTGGCAACGCGGCTCTATGGCAACGTGCCTCTCCTTTACGGCCTCGGTTCGTGGCAAGGCGTTGTGGCGAGCCGCTGGAAGGGTCAACTCAACGAAAACGCGAAGTGCATGGCCTTTGCGAACACCTTCCCGGAGCTCAACCACAACGAGATTGTCGGATGGACCTTGGCAGAGACGCAAGTCGGGAAGCGTTGGACGGTGGTGATCCTCGAGGATGGGACGGAGAGCGCTCGCATGCAGGCGCGCGCCCGGATTACGAGGGAGCTGATCGAGCCCAAGGCCCAGACGTACACGGTCACCGCTCGTGGCGAGAGCCTGGTCTCGCGGATCCTGTCGCTGGTGTACATGGCGGACTTCGTGAGCCTGTACCTGGCTGCGTTATACGGCGTTGACCCCTACGAGATCGCGGCGATCGATACGTTAAAGCGCTCGTTGGCGGAGTTGTAGAGCGCTGTTAGTTTGAGTTGCGCCTGGGTATTCGCTTGAAGGCACCCACGACCCGTCGTTTGAAGCCTTTCACCCCCACTGCCGCTTCTGCGGCGCCACTGGTGGTGATGATGGTTTGGTGGGCTTCCATCGGCAACTCCACCGGCAAGCCGTGGAGGGCGCCGACTTGGACCGTCCCGTCCGCGAGCAAGTGGAAGCCCAAACCGAGAGCCGTGCCGACGCGAGCGGCGGTGATCGTCCGCTGGGTTTGCTCGTGGAGACTGTCCCAGACAGGATCGTGGTCGGGCGGGAGTTTGTCGTAGACGAGGTGGATCAGTCGGGCAAGCGAGATGCCGACGCATTCAGCCCCCACGCCGACGAGGATCGTGTGTGTGAGCAGGCTCCGGTGCGCGCCGATTCCGAACATCAGGTCGAGGTCTGGTATCCCACCGTTTGCGTCCAGTCCGCCGGAGCCGATTGCGAAGCCGAGGACCGAGCCTACGACCTCTGGAAGAACAGCGGACGGGTCGCTACGGACTGCCTGCAAGAGTTGAGGGGTCCGTCGCAGGGCGTGGCGGAGGTCCTGCGCCTTGCGGGAAGCGCTCTCTTTGAAGTGCGCGTAACGAGCTTGGAGGTGTTCGCGCCCCTTGCCGCGCTTGCCTGCTTGGATCATCTCCGAGACCTCGCTGGCGATCGTTTGGGCACCGCGCTTTCCGATTTGATAGAGGGCGACGCCCCTGCGCTTGAAGGCTCGCAAAACGTCCTGAGGGACCGCTCGGAAACAGGAGGCAAGTTCCTCGCGGCTTACAGATCGGAGGGCGTACTGAAGCTCCCGCTTCAGGCGGTCGGAGCGGCTCTCATACTTGAAGCTCCCGGCTGTTCCAACGATCGCGTCCATTATCTCAATATACCCCTACTGATTAGGAGTTGGATGCGCCGAAGGCGTGACAGCTACGCGGTTTGGCAGAGATCGGAAAAGACCCGCTTCGCGTGCGCAAGCCCTTCGTCGTCTATCTCTCGGTGGAAGACGAGGCGCAGGCTGTTTGGGCCGGTGGCGAAGCAGCGGACGCCCGCCTCCGCGAGCCGCGTTTGCCAGACCGGTGCGGGGGCGTCCGTCTTCACGCGGACGATGTTCGTTTGGACCGTTTCAAGATCCACGCACAGCCCCGGGAGGGAGTCGAGGTGTTCCGCCATTTCGCGGGCGCGCCTGTGATCCTCAGCCAGTCGGCCGACCAGGTGGTTGAGTGCATAGATGCCGGCTGCAGCGAGGATTCCGGCTTGCCGCATGGCACCGCCCATCCGTTTGCGGAGCCAGACCGCGCGGTCGATCTGCTCACGCGGACCGCAGATGAGCGATCCGACGGGACAAGAGAGCCCCTTGCTGAGGCAGAAAGAGACCGAGTCGGCGTACTGGGCGATCTCTGCGGCTTCGACGCCCAGGGCGGTCGCGGCGTTGAAGATCCGCGCGCCATCGAGGTGAATCTTCAAGCCATTTTCGTTTGCAACCTCGCGATACTCTCGCATGCGCTCCAGCGGAACGACCGTGCCGCCTGCTCGGTTATGCGTGTTCTCCACGCAAAGCAGGGTGGTACCGGGAGTGTGTTCGGTCGCTTTGGTGATCCGGCTGCGGATGGTCTCCGGATCCATGACTCCGTGGTGGGAGGGAAGCGTAAAGGTGACTACGGACGCGTGAAGGGCTGGGCCAGCCGACTCATAGAATAGGATGTGGGCGTCCTGCTCAACGAGAATCGCATCGCCCGGCTTAGTCCAGAGTTGGACTCCGATCTGGTTCGCCATCGTGCCGCTGGGGACGTAGAGCGCGGCCTCCTTCCCCATCTTTTGGGCGGCGAGCCGCTCCAGCTCGAGCACGGTCGGGTCGTCTCGGAGGACGTCGTCCCCCAACTCGGCCTGCATCATCGCCTCGAGCATTTCGGGCGTTGGGCGGGTTACGGTGTCGCTTCTAAGGTCAACGATCATTTACGGGCACACCTCGCGGAAGAAGGCCACGGAACGGTCCAAGATCTGCTCAAACGCCCCGGGGCTGAAGCTGTGCCCCTCTCCCTCGAGTAAGAGAAGCTCACTGCGAGCGCCGACTGCCTTGAGCGCTTCGTGGAACCGGACGCTTTGGCTGGGGTTGACGATGTCGTCGAGTGTGCCGTGGATGTTCAGGACCGGTGCGGCTTCTGCAATGATGTTGTGAAAAGGGCTGGCTTCCATCCACCGCTCTTCGTTCCCCTCGTAGGGGACGCCGACGAACTGTTGGAGAAAGTCATGCGCGATAGGAGCGTGCTGTTCGAGCGGGTTCGTGAGGTCCGTGAGGCCGGAGACGTTGACGGCTCCGCTTACCCGCTCGGACGGCTCGGGCGAGAGGGCGAGGAAGGCGGAGAGATGCCCTCCGGCGCTGTTCCCGAAGGAGAAGAGGCAGTGCGGATCAAGACCCAGGGTCTCGGCGTTCTCTCGCAGGTACCGGACGGCGGCGCGGACGTCGTGCACTGCGGCGGGAAAGGGGTACAAAGGGGCCAACCGGTAGTCGCAGGCCGCACCCGCAATTCCCCTTCGGGCAAACTCCTGTGCAACCGGGGCGTACTCTTCCTTGCTTCCCGAGATCCAACCGCCTCCATGAATGCAGAGCACGGCTGGGTGGGGACCGGGAGTGTTTGGATAGAAGATGTCCAGTCGCAGCTCGATGCCATCCGGCGAGGCGAAGACCTGATCGGTAACCGTTGTCATGCGTTCCCTCCCAGTTGCAGGGCGCCGAGGAGCTCTTGTGTTTCCGCGACAGCTTCGCCGAACACGTTGATCGCTCGGTCTACCTCTTCCTCCGAGATAATCAGCGGCGGTTCGAAGCGAATCACGCGCGGGTTGTTGAGAGTGTAGGCCGCAATGACGCCGCGCTTGAGCATATGGGCAATGCAAAGTTCGGCGACCTCGTCCATCGAGAACTCGACTCCCACCATGAGACCTACGCCGCGCACCTCCGCGAGCAGGTCGCTGTGCTGGGCTTGGACCTGGCGGAGGCCGGCGAGAAGCTGCTTCCCTCGCTCCTCCGCGCGGGTTGCGAGGTCTTCTTGAACCAGCACTTCGAGCGCGGCGAGGGCGCAGGAACAGGCCAGCTGGTTGCCTCCGAACGTGCTTGTATGCAGGAGCGGATTCTCTCCGAGAACCGCTTGCCAGACTTCCTCCGTTCCGATGAGAGCGCCAATCGGGCAAACGCCTCCGCCCAGCGCCTTCGCGAGCGTCATGAGGTCGGGCGTTACGCCGTCATACTCCGCGGCGAAGTTCCTGCCCGTTCGCCCCAATCCGGTTTGGACTTCGTCGAGAATCAAGAGCGCGCCAACCTTCTGGGCAATCTCTTTCGCGGCGGTGAGGTATCCGGGAGGGGCCAGGCGAATTCCGCCCTCTCCCTGGATTGGCTCGAGGATGATCGCCGCGGTTTGCTCGTCGGCGGCCTCGGCGAGAGCGTCCACGTCCCCGAACGGGACGAATTTGGCTGTGGGCAAGAGCGGCTCGAAGGGCGTGCGGTACTTCTCGCGGCCGGTTACGGAGACGCTTCCGAAGGTCTTACCGTGGTACCCGTTGTGTGCGGCGACGAATACCGGGCGGCCTCTGTAGTGCCGGGCGAACTTGAGGGCCGCCTCGACGGCCTCGGTGCCCGAGCTGACGAAGAAGCTGAACTGAAGATTCCCGGGCGTCAGTTCGGCGAGCTTTTCTGCCAGCAATCCCTGCGGCTCGTTGAAGAACACCTTCGACGAGAGGGGAATCTGGTCTAAGGCGCGCTTGGCGGCTTCGACGACCTTCGGGTGTCTGTGGCCCAGGGCGAACACGCCGTATCCGCCGAGGCAATCGAGGTACGCGTTTCCGTCATCGTCGTAGACATAGACCCCTTCGGCTCGCGCCTCGAGGCCGAAGCCAGCGAAGGTCATGAGGCGGGCGAGCCCTGGGTTCAGGTAGCGCGTGTACCTGTCTACGGTGTCATCGAGGCGCTTGCTCATCGCTGGGCTGATTATGACAGCAGCCGCGAGCGGGTATCCTGCCCCGCCTGAATGGAGAGAACGTTGATTTTAGTCAAGCCGGACGGGGTTCGCCGAGCGCTGGTCGGCGAGGTCATTCGGCGGTTTGAGGCGCGGGGGCTCCGATTGGCGGCTCTCAAGATGGTGCTTGCCGGTAAGGATTTGGTGGAGAAGCACTATGAAGAGCACCGCGAGAAGCCTTTCTACGGCAGTTTGGTCGAGTACCTGACGTCCGGGCCGGTGGTGGCGATGGTGATTGAGGGGCCCAACGCGGTCCAGGCTTCTCGGACGATGATGGGGGCTACCAATGCCCTCGAGGCGGCTCCAGGGACGATCCGCGGGGATTTCGCCCTTTCGATCGAGGAGAACATCGTACACGGGAGCGCGACTCCGGAGGATGCCCAGCGTGAGGTGGCCCTCTGGTTCAGCCCGGATGAGATCGTCTCGTGAGATTGACTTTCGCGGGCTCAAGCATTCAGAATAGCGACGGCTTTCCGAGGAATCGGACGGAGCCGATCAGGAGAGACCTAAGGAGGAATACAAAAGGATGAACCGTATTGCAGTGCTGATTGCCGCCTTTGTGGCTGTTCCCACCGCCTGCTTTGCTCAGGCGGACTGGACGGATGTGCCCCTGCAGTTCTCGCTCCGCGCGGGCGCGTTCGCTCCGACCGAAAACGATCTGCAAGATCTCGACAACGTTTGGTTCGCTGCCGGCGCTGATGTGGAGCTGATGAAGGGCTTCCTCACCAACGCCGACACCGTGATTTCCCTGGACTGGTTCTCGCGGAACGGCGGGTCGGACTCAAACGTCTTCCCCCTGATGTTCAGCCAGCGCTGGTATCAAGGGAGCTGGCCGAACCGAACGTACTTCCACGTCGGGATCGGGCCGGTGTTCACGGACTTCCGACCGGCGGACGTCGTGTTTGGCGCCCGTGGTGGATTTGGATTCGAGGCCAGCGATCGCTTGTTCTTTGAAGCCAACTTCTACTGGAGCGATGAGGTGACTCAGGGCTTCAACGTGATTGGTGGCGCTGGGTTCGTCGGCGTACGTTTTTAGACCCTCATGACGTAGATCCACCCAACGGCCGTCGCGGCAACGCGGCGGCCTTTCTCGTTGGTAGACTAACGTCCACGATGAAGAAGAGAGCGTCGGGCGTTCGATACGCCGAAGAGGAGCGAGAGACTTCCGAGACTCGCGTTCGCGTCGTCTTGGACCTGGACGGCGAATGTAAGCCGTCCATCGAAACCGGCATCGGGTTCTTCGACCACATGCTCGAGCTGATGGTTTTTCACGGCGGCTTCGATTGCGGAATCAGCGCCGAGGGAGACCTGCACGTGGACGACCACCACACAGTCGAGGACGTGGGCATCTGCTTCGGCAAAGCCGTGCGTTCGGCCCTGGGCGCGTTCGAGAACATCAGCCGATACGGCTCGGAGATCGTTCCGATGGATGATGCGCTGGTTCTGGTAGCCGTGGATGTTTCCGGGCGGGCGTTCCTCCATTTCAACCTGCAGTTCAGCCACGAGAAGATCGGCGACCTGACGACCGACTGTGTCGAGGAGTTCTTCCGCGCGTTTTGCAACCATGCCGGCGCCACCGTTCACGTTCACGCGCTCGCCGGCAGGAACAATCATCACCTCTGCGAGGCAACCTTCAAGGCGTTCGGACGCGCCTTGCGAAAGGCGGTGGCTCGCTCCGACGCCCCCGGTGTTCCCAGTACGAAAGGGCTGATTGATTGACCGTCGTCCTCGATTACGGTGTCGGCAACCTGACCAGCGTCCTCAACGCCCTGCGCGCGCTGGGAGAGGCAACCGAGCTGGTTGCGAATCCGGAGGCCGTGCGAAAGGCTGAGAGATTGATTCTTCCCGGTGTAGGCGCGTTCGCACCGGCGCGGAGTCGGCTGACTCCGTTCGAGGAGGCGATTCGGGAGCGCGTGGCGGCAGGCAAGCCGACTCTTGGAATCTGTTTGGGCATGCAGTTGCTCTTCGAGCGGAGCTACGAGCACGGCATTCACGAAGGCCTCGGTCTACTTCCGGGGGAAGTAGTCTCTTTGCGGGAGGCGCTTGGAGCAGAGTCCGAGCGCGACAAGAGGTGTGAGATTCGCTACCCTCACATCGGTTGGACGCCGCTGCGTGACCCTTGCGGGCGCCTGATGGCTGGCGTGGAGGAGGGCGCGCAGGTCTATTTCGTCCACTCGTACGGCGTCTTGGACGCCGAGGCGTGTGTCGCATGGGCGGAGCACGGCGTCCGGTTTTGCGCGGCGGTGGAGCGCGAGAACCTGTTCGGCGCACAGTTTCACCCTGAAAAGAGCGGCGCCGTCGGCCTTACGATTTTGGAGAACTTCCTGCGATGCTGATCCTTCCCGCGATCGACTTGGCGGACGGCGCGGTCGTTCGGTTGGTTCAAGGTGATTTCCGGAAGAAGACGGTTTACAGTGAGGATCCGGTTGCCGTCGCGAAGGAACTGGAAGGGGCCGGCGCGCCGATGCTGCATGTCGTTGATTTGGACGGCGCGCGAATGGGTGCGCCGCAGAACGTCGAGGTGCTGCTTCGCATCGTGAGGGCGGTGCAGATTCCGGTGCAGTTCGGCGGCGGGATTCGGTCGGTCCATCTCGCGAAGATGGTGCTCGCTCTTGGGGTTCAACGGGTCGTTTTGGGCTCGGTTTTGACTCGAGCCGAGACGACGGTACGGCATTTCTTCGCCACGCTGGGGGATCGCTGCGTTGCCGGTGTGGACGCAAGGGAGGGGAAGGTGGCCGTCCACGGGTGGCAGGATACGACGGAGCTTGAGGCGGTCGATTTCTGTAAGCGCTTGGAGGAGTTCGGTTGCCCACGGATCATCTTCACGGACATTTCTCGAGACGGGATGCTCTCCGGCCCGAATCTGGAGGCGCTGGAGTCGTTGTGCCAATCCGTCAGCGTGCCGGTCTTTGCCAGTGGCGGCACGTCCGGCCCCGAGGATCTACGCAACCTTGTGCCACTCTCCAAGGTAGGGTTAGAAGGCGTGATCGTGGGGCGTGCGCTCTATGAAAGCGGCGACTCTCTCGCCGGCGCGTACCGGCGATTGGCGGGTCATGGAAGTGATGAATAGCATTCTGGAGAACTTCGTCGTCCAGATCTTTCTGGGTATCGGCGGGATGGTTTTGCTCATCTCGATCGGCGAGGCTATCCGCAATCGAGTGACCCACAAGGCGCGCCGTCGTTCCAAGGAGGAGGCCCAGGTGATCGCCATGCTCCAGAAAGAGGTCGCGGAGTTGCGCAAGCAGGTGGAGGAATTGCGAACCCTCGCCTTGGACCACTCGATGAGCCTGGACCGGAACGTGGAGATTCTCCAACAGAGGTTGGACGGGTTGGAGCAGCGAGTCAATCAGCAGCAGATGGGCTGATTAGCGGTGATTCGGGTGGGGCGGCATCTCCGGTTCGAGATCCACGCCCAGACCGTCCGCCACGCGGTTGATGTAGGAAAAGTACGCGACGACCTGGACGATATCCGAGATGGCTCGATCGCTCCAGCCCGCATTCTTCAGCTCGTCCACATCGGCTTGACGAATCTGCGCGGGGGTGAGCGCAAGCTTTGCCGCAAAAGAGAGCATGGCTTTTTCCTCCGGCTGGAGAGGAGCTCGACGCCAATCCTCTTTGATCTGCTCCACGAGTTCGTTTTCGATACCCTCCGACCGGAGATCCTCCGCGTGGGCTTCTGTTCAGTAATGGCAACCGTTGACTTTGGAAACGACGACAGCGATCATCTCGCGTTGTGCGCGCGTCAGCGGCGATTCGCCGAACATGACGGCTCGATATAGCCCCATGGACGCCTCGAGTTGGTGAGGGGCGAGGCTCATGCACTTCACAATCTGGAAAACCTTGCCGGCCCGTTTCCGAGCCTGGTCGTAGAGCCTCGCAAGTCTTCCCTCGGCATCTTCTTCTGAGATGAGCTTGATATACGCCATCGGTTGCGGTGGCGCCCCCGGCAGGATTCGAACCTGCGACCCACTGCTTAGAAGGCAGTTGCTCTATCCCCTGAGCTACGGGGGCAGCGCTAAGAGTCTACCTGCTGGTCTGTACCGCCCCTCTGTTCCAATTCCTCGAGCGCCTCGCGCTGGTCGGTCAGGAATCCGGGGCGAAGTTCCAGTTCGTCAAGGGCGTCGTTGATGCTTTCGAGCTGGGTTCGGATGTCGTGTACGGCTTCGTCCATCTCTTCTTTAGGGATCGCCGTGTCCTTGCGTTCGAGTCGGTGCCCCAGCAGCTGAACGCGCAGTGAATCCAGCGCGGAAATGAAGACGGCGCACTGAGCCTCGGTGCGGGAGACCTTGGCGGTGATGGCTTCAAAGACCGTTTGATACTCTTCGAAGTTCTTCGCAGCGACCTGGTAAAGGTCGTTCGTTTCCTTGTCGGCCGTCGTGGCTGGCGGAATGGGAAGGGACGAGAGTCTTGGCACGCCCTCGCTGTCAAGAATCTCTTTCTTGACCAGGTCGGCCTTGCGAATCGAACCATAGAGGCGCTTCTTCGTGTGGTCTACCGTACGAGCAATCTCCAGAAACCCATCCGCGATCCCGCGCGGGGCGCGGCGAATGGCTCGATGAAACCGCCGGTGGCGATCTTGAATCATCTCCCAGAGACGGTCGTATTCCGAGTTCAGGAATCGGCGCTTTCTCCAGCCTTGATAGGTGGAGAATCCGAATCCACCGATGGCGCCGATGCCGATGAGCGCGCTCATCCACCAGAACACCGAGAGGGGTTCCAGCCTCGACAGCCCTAAGAACGCGAGGTATCCGGCCGCGGCGGCCGAGACGAGAGGAACGGGCTCGACCAAGGCTCGAAGGAACGCTTTGATATCGTGTCGCCTGACCTCATCCATGGGCCGCAATCGGCGCGGCTTTTGGCTCGATCGCCAGGATGGACTCCACCGTTCGGGCCGCGCCGAGGAGAAGGTCGTCGCGATAGGAATCCGCCATCAGTTGGAGGCCAACGGGTAGGCCATCCGCGAATCCGCAGTTCAGGCTGATCGCGGGGAAGTTCGCGACGTTGGCGGGAATCGTGCAGAAGTCCGCCAGTTTCAGGGCGATCGGATCGGAGGATTTCTCTCCAAGCCGGAATGCGACGGTTGGACTCGTGGGGGAGAGGATCAGGTCGTACTTCTCGAAGGCCTTCCTCAGTTCCTGGCGCATGAGGGTACGCGCTCGATGGGCAGTGGCATAGAAGGCGTCGTAGTATCCGCTGGAAAGCACGTACGTTCCGATGAGGATCCGTTCCTTGACCTCTTTGCCGAAGCCCTGCGCGCGCGTCTGTTTCATCATTTCATTCGGGCTGTCCGCGGGCACGCGCAAACCGTATCGGACGCCGTCGTACCGTGCCAAGTTGCTGCTGGCTTCAGCTGGAGCGATGATATAGTACGTCGAGACGCCGTGTTCGATGATGGGGGCGCTGAAGTCCTCCACGATGGCGCCCGCCGCCTCCAACTTGGCTCTGGCAGCGAGTACCGTATCCCGCACTACTTCGTCCACTTGATCCGAGAACATCTCCGCAGGGCAACCGATTCGCAACCCTTGAATGTCCACGCCTCGCGCTCGGGCAGGGTCATACGGCTCTTCGACCGTGGTAGCGTCTTTGGGATCGTGCCCAAAGATGGCTTCAAAAAGCAGGGTCGCATCCTCGACGGTGCGGGCAAAGGGGCCGATCTGATCCAGGGAGCTGCTGAACGCCACCAATCCGTACCGGCTGACGCGCCCGTAGGTCGGTTTGAAGCCCACGATTCCGCAGAGCGCGGCGGGCTGACGGATGCTGCCTCCCGTGTCCGAGCCCAGCGCGAGCGGAACCAAGGCGGCTGCCACAGCAGCCGCGCTTCCTCCGCTGCTTCCGCCCGGGACGCGCTCCGTGTCCCACGGGTTCCGGGTTGGGAAGAAGGCGCTGAATTCGGTGCTCGTGCCCATCGCGAACTCGTCCAGATTGGTCTTGCCCACGAGGACGGCGTCCTGCATTTCGAGCCTTTGGACGACGGTCGCGGAGTAGGGAGGGACCCAGTTTTCGAGGATTTTGGAGGAACAGGTCGTGCGAATTCCTTTTGTGGCCAGGTTGTCTTTGAGGGCGACCGGGATTCCCGTGAGCGGGCATGCCTCTCCGGCCTCGATGCGCTCCTGCGCTCTCTTGGCGCCTTCCCTGGCGCCTGCTTCGTCTACGGTGACGAAGGCTTGGAGGATCGGATCCAACTCGCGAATTCGCTCGAGATGGGCTTCGAGCAACTCTTCAGCCGTTACCTCTCCCGCGTCGAGGCGCCGGCGCATTTCGGCAGCGGAGAGTTGGGTCAGGTCGGCCATGTCGGCTCCTATTCGATGATGGACGGGACGAGGAAGAGGCCTGCTCGAACTTCGGGAGCGTTCTCGAGCGCTTCCTCGCGAGTGAGACCGTTCTCGTAGGGGATGTCCTCGCGCCAGACGTTGGTAGCGTCCACCGAGTGCGGCGTGAGCGGGACATCAGCCAGCTCCAATTCCTTGAGGCGTTCGAAGTGCTCGAGGACGCGGTTGAGGTCGGATTGGATCGCGTCTATTTCCTGGTCGGAAAGATTGAGCCGGGCCAATTCGGCCAGTTTCAGAAGTTCTTCGCGGGAGATCGCCACGGGCGGATTTTAGCACAGCGATAGGAAGAGTCTCGTACGCGTGGCATAATCCCGACCGTGCTTCCGCAGCGCGTAGGACCCTCGTACATCGTGGTCACAGCGTTGATTACGCTCATCCTGGTCGCGGGTCTGGGCGTTCGCGTCGCTTCTCGATGGTTGCCGGAGCGACAGCCGAACGCACTGGCGGACGAGTACAGCACGTATTTGCGGTCCGCCTCTCGCCAGCCGATTTCGTGGGTACCGCTTAGCCGCGACGCGTTCGAACGGGCGAAACAGGAAGGGAAGCTGGTCTTGGTCGCAATTACGAGTGAATTCTCGCGCGAGTCTCGGCTGATGGACCTGGATCAGTTCACCGACCCGGAGTTTGCGTTTTTGGTAAACAGCCACTATATCGCTGTTCGAGTGGATGCGTTCGAAGCGCCGGGGTTCGTTCGCGAGGTTACGCTCAACTCGCTCATGCTGGAGGCGACCGGCGGCGCGTTGTTCCTGGCGTTGGACGCCGATGGGAACCTTCTTTCGATGAGTGGGCCCCAACCGCTGCGGACCTCGGGCAACCCTCCCGGGC
>RFHN01000061.1 GCA_003695835.1 Armatimonadota bacterium | reverse complement strand
TGCTCGAGCAGTACGTCGCGCCCTACCTCGCGAAGCGCACCTCCGCGACTCTACAATATCGCGTTTTGCGCATTTTGGACATGCCGGAGAGCGCTGTGGAGGATGCCGTTCGCGACCTGATCGCTTCGTCCAGCCCTACTGTCGCGCCCTTGATGCACCCGGGCGAGGTGCACCTCCGCGTAGCTGCCAAGGGCGCAAGCCAAGCAGAGGCCGAAGCCGAGGTTTCGCCCGTCGTCGAGCAGATCCGCCTGCGGTTCGGCGCCAAGTGTTTCGAGGAGGAACCTGCAAAAGTTCTGCTCGATCGCCTGCGCGTCGCCGGGGCGACGCTTTCCGTGGCAGAAAGCTGTACTGGCGGCTTGTTGGGAGCGACGTTCACCCGCATTCCCGGCGCGAGCGACGCGTTCTTAGGCGGTTTCATCACCTACTCCAATGAAGCGAAGGCTTCCCTGCTTGGCGTTGCTCGGTCGGATCTCAATCAGTATGGCGCGGTCAGTGAAACGGTGGCAATCCAGATGGCGAGGGGCGCGCGGCGGGCGCTCCAAAGCACCTACTCGCTTGCCATCACCGGAATCGCCGGCCCGGGTGGCGGAACCGAGAGCAAACCGGTCGGTTTGGTTTACCTCGCCGCCGCCGGGCCTTCGGGCGAACGAGTGATCGAAAGAAGATATGGCGGCGATCGCGATCTGATTCGAGCGCGAAGCGTGGCATCGGCTTTCGTCCTGCTGCGCGAGATGATGGAGCGCCCATGAGGCTCTTTGCCGGTGTCTTCCCTTCCTCCGAGGAATTGCGGCGGATCCTCGCCGTCCAGGATGATCTCCGACTCCATTTACCCGCCCGGTTAGGCTGGACTCGCCCCGAACGGCTCCACCTTACTCTCCGGTTTTTTGGCGATGATGCGGAAGAGAACGCAAGCGCGGCGGCTGTGTCCGAGGCGGTGGAAGGCATTGGCGCGTTCGATTTGGTGTTCGACGCCGTAACGGGTTTTCCATCGGCACGCCGCGCACGCGTCGTGGTTCTGGAAGCGCGCGAACCTTCCGACGGAATTTTGCGGATTGGTTCTCGCCTCAACCGGGAGGAATCCAAGCCCTATCGGCCCCACATCACGCTCGCAAGGGCGCGCACCGGGCAAGTGGCGATCGAGGTACCACACTTTGAACCGATTCTGCTGCGGGTGTCGGAGGTGTGCCTCGTTCACTCCGTGCTCGGCGGGCCCGACGCGGGCTATCACGTTCTCCGCCGATGGAGGCTCGAGGGATGAAGGCTTTCGACGCCGACCCGTCGCTGCGTTGGCTCTTTTGCTTCACGCACCCCGACGACGAAATCGCAATGATCGCATGGATGCGCCGCTTGGCGAGAGCCGGCGTAACCGTCTTCGCGGGATGGAGCGTCTCCAACCCGACGCGCGAAGCCGAAGCACGAGCCGTAATGGACGGCATCGGCATCCCACAGGATCGGCTCTTCTTCTTTCAGGCCCCGGACGGTTCCGCATGCGACCACTTGGCGGACCTCGTCGAAGCGTGGAAGGACGCGATTCAGACGGCGGGACCCACGCGCGTCGTCGCGTGCGCGTACGAATGCGGCCACCTGGATCATGACAGTACCAACTTCGCCGTTCACCATGCGCGACAACGCCTGTGTCCGGACGTGCCTCAGTTCGAATTCCCGCTTTATCACACATATCTGACCAAAGTTCCCATCCTCAACCGGTTCGCATCGCCGGACGGCGAAGAGGTTCTTCCCCTGGAACCCGAAGAGTGGGGGCTGAAGCGCCGCACGTCCCGTTCCTATCCCAGCCAGAACATCGGCAGTTTGCTCGTTTGGTACACGATCTGGGGGTGGGTTCGCCTACGCCCGCCCGCGCTTTGTCGAACCGAACGGATGCGCCTTCAGACGCACTTCGATTACACGGTTCCCAATCTTCCCTCTCCGCTACGCGAGCGGGTCATGCGGTCGGAGAAATGGAAGAGATGGCTCCGTAACGTTCAGGATTTCTCCTGAAACCAGTATGTATCGTCCTCAATGATCGCGTGCCGCCAGCCCCGGACGCTGACACCGACTTCTTCTGCACGGAGCGCATGGAGCGCTCGTTCGAGGATGAGCGCGCCCAGATGGATCGTGCTTTCCCTTCCTGGCTCGATCCCCACGAGGGAGGCTCTTTCCTCATCGGTCCAAGACCAGGTTTTTCCCACGAAGCGACTGATCGTTTCGTAGGAAAGGATCGAGCCGTGGACCTGGTCCGGGTCCCATCGTGAAAGTTCGCGCTCGATGGAGGCGAGGTTCGTGGCGGATGCCCCAACAGCGACGACGGTCGGCCGTGGGCTCGAGTTGTCAGCGGGCACCTCGACGAGCGCATCGTCCACGAGTTCGCAAGCGCGCAAGAGACTGCGCCGATCCAAGGTCTCTTCGTCGCCGAGCAAAGACCTCAGCCCGAGCGTGCCGATCGGAAAGCTCTTCTGCCAAATCGGTTTCTGCGCCATCCGATCATACAGTCCCAGCTCGGTGCTATGGCCGCCCACATCTACGCACACAACCCGCTCCCCGGGAAAGGCAGCATCCGTTGCGACGGCAAGCAGCCCGAGTAGAGCTTCCTCTTCGCCCGAAAGCACGGCGACAGGCGTTTCTTGCTCTTGCGCCCGCTCCAAGAATTCGCTCGCGTTCTGTGCTAAGCGCAGAGCCATCGTTCCGTACGCCTGGGTGTCCGCTCCGAGTTTCGACGCCACTCCCCACGCTTCGGCGAGGGCGTGCAGCGTCCGCTCCATCGCCGCTTCGTTTAGCAGGCCTGTGTGCTTCAGTCCCTCTCCGAGGGCCGTGACTTGCGAGGAGTCCGCGATCGGCTGCCATTTCGCCTTTTGTTTCTCCATTACAGCCAAAACCACCGCGTTGGAGCCTACATCCACGACCGCTCGTCGCACGGCGCGGCAGTCTACCTCCCGTTGTCCATAATGCCAACGATGGACGCCTGGGCGGACCTCAAGCAGTTGCTCAGTCAAACGTTGCGCTCGCGGGATGTACCGCGATTGCTCTATGCTGTCTGCGACACGGCGCGACGCCTGACGCGAGCGCGTAACGCCATGGTTGCCATCTACAACGAGGAGCTGGGCTACATGACCCTCCGCGCCGGCAGCGGCAAGGACTGGCAGCCGGAGATGGTTGGCGAGAGAATCTCGGTCGGCGAGAGCGAGCATGAAGGAATCACCGCTTGGGTTGCAGCTAAGGGAGCGAGCTACCTTAGCCCCGACGTCTCGCAGGAGAGCGCCTATCGCGTGTTGATCCCGACGACTCGGAGCGAGCTCGCGTCCCCAGTGTTCGATCGCAACAGCCGCATCCGAGGCGTGCTCAACGTCGAATCGGATGAGGTCGGGCGTTTTAGCCAAGCCGATGTGGCTGTTCTGGAGACGCTCGCGGAAGTCCTGGGCCTGGCGCTCGACCGTCAGGATGCGCGCGAACGGGAGCAAGCGATGCGGGAAGTGAGCACCGCGCTCGACCTCGCGCAATCGGAAGAAGACCTCTTGCAACGGGTCGCGGTCGTGATCGAGCGGACGATGCATGTCTCCGCATATTCCATTTTTCTTTGGAATGAGGTGAGACAAGAGTATGTACTCCGCGACGTCGTGGGGACGAGCGCGCTCCCGAAGGATGCAAGTTACAAAAAGGGTGAAGGCTGCACCGGTTGGGTGTGCGAACACGGGGAGCCGATTCTTCTCCACTACCCGTTCGAGGACGAGCGGTGGGCGGGGAAGCACCTCGAGTTTCCCCTGGAAGAGACCTCGTCTTTTCTTGTCGTTCCGATCGTGAGCGCCGGCAAGTCCTACGGTTGCATCCGAGCGATCCGAAAGAAGGCAAAGAACCCGTACATCAACAACGCATTTACGCAAGAGGACATGGAACTGCTCTGCATGATCGGCGAGCAGGTCGGCGTTGGAATCGAAAAGATTCGCAGCATGCAGAGACAGCTCCACAACGAGCGGATGGCGGCCTGGGGCGAGCTCAGCGCAAAAAGCTCGCACATGCTCGGAAACCGCCTCTTCGCGCTCAAGGGCGACATCAGCGAGCTGCGATACCTTCTCTCCGACGAAACCGTTTCCCGCGAAGAGATCCTTCGATTCGTGGACCGATTGGAGCAAGGCGTCTCGAGGATGGACGCGATGTTGCAAGAGTTCCGCGACTTCGTCGCAGCCACGCGCCTCAAGTATCAGCTTTCGGATCTCAACGAAGTCGTCAAGAACGCGGCAACCTCGGCGATGCCGGGATTGCAGAGCGAGCGGCTGCAGCTAGAGCTCGACCCGAGCCTGGAACCGTTTTACTTCGACGCAGCGAAACTCGAGCGCGTCGTCTCTGAGCTGGTGGAAAACGCGCTGCACTGGGCGCCCGAGGGAAAGATCACCCTCCGGACCGGGAGGGCGACCGACCAAGAGATCTTTCGAGCGCGCCTCGCGCCGGAAAACGGCCCCTACGCGCGTGTGGAGGTTCTGGACGAAGGGCCGGGCGTCGCCCAGGAGAAAAAGGAACGGATCTTCGACCCGTACTACTCCGATCGCACAAAGGGATTGGGGCTTGGACTCTCCATCGTTGAGGGCGTGGTCCAAGCACACCGCGGGAATATCTACGAGGACGGCGAACCTGGCAAGGGCGCGCGCTTCGTCATCCTTCTGCCGATCTATACGAATCCTCCGGCTGAGGACTGACCTAACTCTTCGGATAGTCGCCCTCGAGGATGCGATCGAACGCGCCGCTGTTGTACCATTTTTCCAACATTTGCGTGCGATGTACCGGCATGGGGTGAGTGAAGCGCCAAGACTCGGTGAAGAAGAGGATTACCTTCCCGAGGTTATCCATTCCGGGAGCTTCCTGATACGTTCGCGCCTGTTGACGAAAGGCGTCGAGGGAGAGTTCCTCTTTGAAACGAGACTCGCCCGCGGTGAGGTGCAGGTTTGCTCGCAGGCTCGCTTCGAGGTCCTGAGAGACAAGCAGGCCGGCTCGGTCGCAACTGATCTCCGACAACCGCATCCAATTGTAGAACGCCATGAGTAGGCTGATGGCAGCGACATCGCCGAGCAAAGGCAGCCGGCGGCCGAGGGCGCGGAGGAGCGGCAGAAGCAGCCACCCGACCATCGTGTAGAGCAGGTGCCCCGACTTGATGTGAGCCAGCTCGTGGCCGAAAAGGTGAAACAGTTCGTCCTCGTCGAGGAGGTCGAGAATGGATGACCGAAGCGTGATATAGGGTCGCTCCACGCCTCCGGCGAACGCGTTCGTGAATGGATGATTGCTGACGTACAGTTCCGGCTCGGGAACGTCGAGAATCGAACAGGCCTCGCGAAAGATACGATACAGAGAGGGCATTTGCGCAGGCCCGACGCGAACCGACATCCCCATGTTCCGAACGTAGTACCAACGGTCCAAACCAAGCTCGTGGAACTTTCGAAGTACGGGCGGCAGCAAGGGCACCCTTTTCAACGCCTCGAGCGCCGCCTTGTCGTCTTTGGTCGTGTACGCATCCGGGTGGATGCCTTCCAAACGCACGCGCTTCCTCGTCATCGGCGTCGTTCTACCTTCGGTGCGCACGTCGCGTTGCAGCGCTTGAACCGCTCTCTGGGATACAATCGCGTTGGCGATGAAGCGAGCGGCCTTCACGACCTTGGGCTGCAAGGTCAACCAGTACGAAACCCAGCGCATCCAGGAAGAGTTCGAACGCGCCGGGTTCGTCATCGTCCCTTTCCAGGAGGAGGCGGATGTCTACGTCATCAACACGTGTAGTGTAACGGGGCAGGCCGAGAGCAAGTCGCGCCAGACGATCCGCCGTGCTCGCAGAACGAACCCGAACGCCAAAGTGGTCGTGACCGGCTGCGCGGCGCAGATGGCGATCAATCAGGGCAAACCGATCGAGGAAGCCGACCTCGTCGTTCCGAACCCAGAGAAGTTGGAGACGTTCGACCGATTCCGCCGCCGCTTCCCCGCCTGGATGCCCGCAGACGCGAGCGCGCCAGACATCATTCGGCTCGTTTCGAGCCGTACCCGAGCGACGGTCAAAATTCAAGACGGGTGCGACGTGCTCTGCTCGTACTGCAGTATCCCCAAGACGCGCCCTGTGATGACGAGCCGACCGCATGAGGAAGTGTTGGACGAGGTGCGGCGGCTGGCGGATCAGGGCTTTCGCGAGATCGTCTTGACCGGCGTACTCATCGGAGCCTACGGCCCCGAAACAGGAAGTGGCGGGCCGAACTTCGAAGACCTCATTGAGTTGCTCGAGGGCGTGGAGGGAATCTCCCGGATCCGCATCTCCAGTATCGAGATGCGTCAGGTTTCAGACCGCCTGCTCAATCTGATGTCACGATCGAAATCGAAGGTGGTGCCACACCTCCACATCCCGTTGCAGTCCGGGAGCACGAAAGTGCTCCGCGACATGAATCGTCCCTACACGAAGGAGGATTATCTGGACCTTTGCGCGCGCGTCTACGACCGGGTGCCGCGCGTTGCGATTA
>RFHN01000060.1 GCA_003695835.1 Armatimonadota bacterium | reverse complement strand
CGGCGACGGCCCCAAGCAACTGGAAAACCCAGTAGAACGAGGCCTGCTTCGCCGAACACCGCCCCGCCAGAAGCAGCCCAAGCGTGACGGCCGGATTCAAGTGGGCGCCGGATAAGCCAGCCGTCATGTAGACCGCCACCATCAGACCGAGGCCGCCGGCAGCGCTGACGCCAATGAGACCGACCCCGCCCAAACCGTCTGGGCCGGTCAGGTACGCATTCGCGCAGACTGCGCCTGCGCCGACGAAGACCAACACGAACACGCCGAGGGCCTCGGCGAGCGATGCGCGCAAAAGTGGATTCATCTTTTCCGTTCTCCTCCCGACTGGCGCCCCGTAAAGAGCGCGCCGAATCAGACGCATCATACACGGATTGCGACGCCTCTTGCCAAAACACCGCTCGTTAGGGTTCAATACCCCCCGAGAGGCAGGCATCCATAGCCGCCCTCGGGTCTGCATGATTCCGGAGGGGCGAACGAATAATCTTCAGCCTAACAGGCTGGTTCTTGAGGCGGCGCACCGCTTGGCGGTTGACCGCTTTGGTTCGCTTGCGGGCTATCGTCTCTCCCTTCGCCCGTCGCGCCGCTTCCTGTTCGCCGAACCACCCACCGTACAGAACCTCGCCGTCGAGCTCCGGAAACCCGCCTTCGCCGCCCTAATCGCTCAAGGGGACCCCGACGCCCGAGTCCATCTCGTCATCGAGACAGATAACGTCTCCCCCGGAATCAGAGCGCTCTATCGCGCCGCCAAAGTCCCTTACGTCCACCTCCGGGTGCTGCCAGCCATGGCAGACCTCTACTACGAGACCGACGGAATCTCCATCGAATACAAGACAGCGCCCGACCATCTGGACTATGCGGTACACTCGATCCTCGAGCACGCGGAGAGCTCGTTCAATCCGGCTCGCACCGGCTCGCTCCTAAGAAACACCCTCCAGAAGACCCTCCACAGCGCTTTGACCTCGCTCACGGAGGAAATGGACTATTCGGTACACCTCCAGATGCCCTTTGGATACGCGGTCGGCTACCGGCCCGACATGCCAGGTGCGATCGCTCGTCAGACGATCGAGATGGTCATTGGCAGAAACCCGATGACGACGGAGGCTGCCGAGGTCGTCCTCCCGATCCGGGTCGAATCTCGACCGATCGAGGAACGAGACGAGGAGACGCGGGCGATGGACGAGCAGGTTGCCGCGTTCGTCGTGCGATCCGGCATCCCGATGGTGGCGGTGGAGCCGGCAACTCGCGAGGGCTCGTATTCGGTAACCTGTAGCATGGACGGAGTGGACGAAGCCGTGATCGAAGAGAGCGATATCCAAGGATGGAGCCGCTACTTCGAAGGCGTGCTTTCCGAGTTGCGAGACCACCTGACGTTTGGGAACGGACAGGGGTCCGGCAACGAAGGCTGATCAGAACCGTCCAACTGAACACAATAGAATCAAGGAGAGATTCGAAAATGAGACTTCTTATGGGGACGGCTACCGTATGCCTCGGCCTGGCATCGCTCGCCGCTGCGCAAGTTTCCGTCCAGTACACGTTTTTCAAACCAACCTTCTCGCCTCCCGCCGTGCGCTCGGGCGACGAGTGCCTCGTGCCAGTCGAATCGCTGCAGCGGCTGGGCTGGGTGGCCGTACCAGGGCAGGGCGAGATCCAGGTACGAGCTGAAGAGAAAACCCTAAAACTCAAAGTGCAGCAGCGATCCGGAGTGCCGTATGTGTCTCTCTCGGACGCGGTTCGCCAGCTCGGCGGGATGGCGAAGTGGCTCGACCAGAAGAGTTTCCAAGTTCTCAGCCTCGTTCAAGCGATCGAAGTCTCAAAGGATAGCGCTCGCGTTCGGGCGTCCCTGCCGGTGGACGTGAGCGTGTTTACACTTGACGCTCCGCCGCGGCTCGTTGTAGACGTCAAGGGCGCCGCGATCGCTGCTGGCGCTCCGCCCAAGACGGACGGTCCGTGCCGTTACGCTCAATTCGCTCCCGACGTTGTGCGTATCGTGCTGGACATGAACGCCGTTCCGAAGGTCGCCTCGAAACCCAAACCGGGAAAGGACCTCACGATTTCCTTTGCAGGCGGCACAATCCTCACGCAGGCGCCAGTCATCCTCCGCCCGCCAGTTGTGGGCGCAGACGACGAGGCCGAAACGGTCCTTCGGATCCCGTACGAAGGCCCGAAACCATCCTCGGTCTCCGCGATGAGAGGCCCGGATGGGGCGATCTGGATTCGCGTCCCGCAAGCAAAACCCAGTGAGGACGCAAACGGCACAGCCATTAGCAGCGTCTCCCTGGCCAGCGCAACCATCGAACGTAGCCCCTGGGGGGATGTCGGCGTCCGCCTCGAGTTGAGGCGCCCGATGGGGGTTACGGTCAGCCCAGGCGAGAAAGAGATCGTCGTCCGCGTGGTCCGGCCGCGGAACGCGTCCCTCGCCCTCTCGAACGCCGTTCTGTTTGTGGATGCGGGACACGGCGGAACGGACACTGGGGCGCAGGCCAAGCTGCCAGACGGCAAAATCGTCAACGAGAAGGACGTGACCCTGCCGATCGCTCAAGAGGTCTCGCGATTGCTGATGACCGATGGGGCGACATCCGTGATGACGCGCGATTCCGACTTCAACCCGGGCCTATACGCGCGCGCAGAAGCCGCCAACGACAGCAGCGCCCACTTCTTCATCAGCATCCATGCAAATAGCAACACTGTCGTCAACAGCATGTCGGGCACGTTCGTCTACTACCACGCGGACGATATGGACTCCCGCGTCCTCGCCGAGTGCATCTCGGAAGAGATCGGAAGGGTCTCCGGGCTGCCGAATCACGGCGTCCGCAGCGATTACACTCTGTATCCGAACAAAGGCCTGGCCGTGTTACGCACGGCCAAAATGCCTGCCGTGCTGATCGAAGTCGCGTATCTGAATAACGAGGAGGACCGAAAACTTCTCGTTGACCCGTCTTTCCAGAAGAAGATCGCCGAAGCGATCGTCCGGGGAATCAAGGTGTACTTAGGTGTCAAAGCGGAAGGGTAGCGGCAGCGGTGCCAAGGCGATTTTGCTCCTCGCTCTGATCGCCGTAACGATCGCCCTGTTGTTCTATGCCAAGTATGGCACCCCGCCCCAGCCAAGCGAGGAATCCTCTCCCGTGCCTGCCCAGACGAACGAAACGGAGACGAACAAACCACCGGTTGGCATCCGTGTGCCGCGGCCCACAGCAGAGGGGGGCGCAATCAAGTGGGTCATTGATCCTGTGCCGGCGAAGGCGGGCGAAGACCCCGTCCAATTCGCCGTCAATCGGTTCCTCGAATCGACGCACATCGCTCCGGAGGGCGCAAAGGTCCTTTCCGTCCGTTACGAGCAAGGCGTCGCGATTCTCGACTTCAGCCCCGACTTCGCGCGAACCTACAGCACCGACGACGAGCACACTCTACTCAAGGGG
>RFHN01000059.1 GCA_003695835.1 Armatimonadota bacterium | reverse complement strand
GCAAAATCGGGACAAGATGGGTGATGCCGAAGAGCTGATCGCGGGAGGCGGGTTTGGGATCCCATACACCGAGACGGACCAACCTGCGCCGGTGAGCCAAACGGTCCAAGCCGTCTACGAGGCGGTGCGAGACGTGTTCGAATCGGCGGGGGTGCCGATCCCACGCATTGGATTCGAGCCGGGACGGTGGCTGGTGGGTACGGCTGGGTTGAATCTCTATCGGGTCGTCGTGCGCAAAGAGGTGCCGATTCAGGAGCCGCCGGGCAAGCGCACCTATCTGAGCGTGGATGGGGGCATGGCGGACAATCCCAGACCGCAACTGTACGGCGCACGGTACACGGTCCTCAACGCGAGTCGGTTGCTGGACGAGCACGACGCGCCGTTCCGCGTGTCGGGTCGGCATTGCGAAACGGACACGCTTGCACCCGAAGCGATGCTTCCTTCCGCGACAGCCGAGGGCGATCTACTCGCGTTTCAGTGCACGGGTGCGTACACGCAGTCCATGGCGTCGAACTACAATCGGTATCCGCGCCCCCCGCTGGTCTGCGTGGAGGACGGCCGGGCGTACCTCATGGTGCGGCGCGAACGGCTCGATGAGCTTTTCCTGTGCGAGATGGAGGTGTTGCCGTGCCCCCAGAAATGATGATCCCGATGATCGTCATCATCCTTTTGAGCGTCGCGCTCCATGAGTTTGGGCATGCCAAATCAGCGGATGCCGCGGGCGACCCCACGCCGAGGATGATGGGGAGAGTCACGCTCAATCCGCTGGCACACCTGGACGCGCTCGGTACGATCATGATTATCGTTACCTCTCTGACCGGTTTCGGCATCGGCTGGGGCAAGCCGGTCTTGGTGGATCCTACGCGGATGGAGAATCCCCGTTGGGACGGTTTCATGTCCGTCGTTTGGGGGCCTCTAACCAATGTCTTGATCGCGGTTTTCTGTTCGCTGATCTACCGAGGAGCGATCATGCTGGGTCTCCCAGAGGTGGCGACGTACGCCGGCTTGGCGGTGTTCGTCAACCTCGGTCTCGCGTTCTTCAATCTCATACCACTCGGCCCTCTGGATGGGCACTGGCTGGTTGCGTACCTGCTTCCGCCGGAGTTGGGGGCGAGGTTCGTTCGATTTAGCCAAGTTTACGGCACGTTCTTGCTCTTAGCGTTGATCATTGGCGGGGACATTCTGACGGCGCAGGGCGGAACGGACCCCTTGACGCTCGTAATCTGGACTCCCGTTGCGTTTCTCGCTTCGCGCCTCCTTGGGATTCCCGTTCCGGTTTAGGCTCGCTGCAGGAACTCGCGGAAGAAGCGCTCGTCCTTCTTGGCATAGACCGAGCGCGGAGGCGCAATCGCGCCATAGAAGCAGGTCTTTCGGCCTCGTCGCACCGCCCAGGCGGCGTCGCCAAAACTGTAGTGCCACCATTCGTCCCGGCAGTTGGTGAATCCTTGGCGGGCGAGAGCTCGATAGAGCAGATAGCGCAGCTCGAGGATCTCGGGCGGAAGGTGTGCCGCGAAGGTGGGAGCGGACTCGAATCGCTCGCCGGGACCATGGAGGTCAATCGGCTTTCGCTTTCGGTCGAGCAGCCACACGTCAATCGCCCCGCCGGTGGAATGGCCGGGCGGAGCTTTTTGGTCGTAGGGGGCGAAGAAGCGGTTCGTCATTCGTCGAAGCGTCGCGTGCGACCACTCCGGATGCTTTTCCTTCAGTTGTTGGAAATACCAGTCGTAGATGAACTTTTGCCGCTCGATGGATCGCCATGCCTCTCGCACGCCGATATCGTAGTCCGGCCACAGCGATTCTCTTGCTCGCTGGAGCATTTGCGCCACGCGTAGTCGCGCGTACGGTACGGAAGTGCCGCGGAGAATCTTGATGCCGGGGCAGTACTTCCTGAGCGGCACGAGAGGCTCGCCGCACTCGAGAAGTCGAACGCGATTCAGCAATCCGATCGGTTCGGGGCTTCCTTTCGGATAACGCATTAGCGACCAAACAGCAGCCAGAGCAGGATGCCGATGCCGAGGATCGTTGTGAAGTCCATCGTCTTACGGCTTTCGATCGGGTACGGGACTTCTACAATATCACCTTCTTGCAAAGGTATGTCGGCGTTCTGACCTTCGAGAATGCGTTCGTAGTTTGCTTCGATGACTCGCACCTTGCCTCCTGCATCCTTCCTTTGAATGCGAACGCGCTGGATTTGAGCGTCCCGAATCGGCGCTGCGTCACGGAGGGCGACACCGAGCGTCATGCCCGGCTCCCAGGGCATGGTTCCGGGTCGAGCCACAGCGCCGCGAACATAGATGTATTGCGTTGCCGGCTTCAAGGGCACGACGATATGGTCTCCGGCTTCGACGAGGCGGTCTGCGTCCTTCGTGGAGAGGTCGAGGGTGGCCTCGCCGCCCGAGGCGAAACGGATCAGCACGTTGCGCGTGTCCGCGTCGGCACGCGTGCCTCCGGCGGCCTCGATTGCCTGGCGGATCGTCATACCTGGCTTGTGCGGCACGACGCCGGGATTGACAACAGCGCCCAGCACCGTAACGTCCTGAGCGGCCATTTGGACGGGGATGAAGATGCTGTCACCGGGCTGAAGCACCGGGTTCGCCTGATTCGTTCCTTCCACATGATTCAGAAAATTGACGACCTCCACTGTGCCGTCGGAATGCGTGATACGAACCCGGGCGAGGTCTGCCACGACCGACGGCTTCGCTTGCCGGATTGCGTCCGCCAGCCGGAGGCCATTCCTCCAGCGGACCTCGCCCGGCTGACCGACGGCGCCCGTGATCGTGACGGGAGGCGGCTCCAGGGGTGGCACGGCTCCTCTCGCAATGCGAACCGTGACGGTTGCACGGCGCAGGATTTGCTGTCGGATCAGTTCATCGGCGATCTTGCGGGCCGCTTCGCTTTCGAGCAGCCCGCGGACCTCGACCGCGCCGATGAACTGGAGCAGCACGAAGCCGTTGTCATTGACCACATACTCGCCATTGAGGCTCGGCTCTTCCACGCACTTGATCTCCAGCACGGTGCCGGGCTGAATTCGATCCTGCGCCAGCGCGGAGCCACAAGCCGCCCAAAGCATCGCAACCAGCAAGAGAGTAAGCCATTTCATCGCCGTCCTCCTATCATACCGACGCTCGAAGGGTGCGGGTTGTCTCAAGGTAAACTTCTCTTGTCTTGGCACGTCCGCTTCCACACCGGGTGTATGTCCGCACCGATCGCCCCCAGTTTCCACCCTTTTGCGTTTGCTGTGGGGAAGCGACCGACGACCAATATACGCCAGTCTTCCAGGAAAAAACGAGGGCTCCCAATACCGAGCCGCTTCGGTTTCCGCTTTGTTCGTTCTGTCGCGCGCACATTCTGGCGACGCATCGGGCAGATTCGGGGAAGCTGGTCGCCGTCAATGTCGCGGTGTGGGG
>RFHN01000005.1 GCA_003695835.1 Armatimonadota bacterium | reverse complement strand
TTTTATCGCCTGCAGAGCGCTTGTCGTAGTGTATTCCCATCCCTGATAGGGAGGAGGCTGCGCAAGGCTCTTCAACCACACACTTGCAGCATAACCGGTGTTCGCCTGCACCACCAGCACGGCGCAAACAAGAGTGGCAAGCTCCAAGCAACTTCGTTTCATTGTCTCAAACCTATCACGGATGGCGCATGCCCCCGCTTCATATTAGTACACGACACGCTCTGGAAGGCCTAGGGTTTTCCGCAGCGGGTTCTCCACACGACGCACGTTTGTGCGCTATCAAGTGCGGCTTGAGGGACGTGCTGAAACCCAAGGCGGACGGAACTCATGCGAGTATATCGACAGCAACCCGCCGCCGTCGCCAAGGCAGACGCCGTACTCCGAGGTCATGATCCAAGCCAGCTCGTCGAACTCATACCCGGCGGAGGCTAGGCTGTCAAGAGTGCAATCTGCGCCATTTGGCATGTGCTCTGCAAGGTAGTCGTTCGGCCCTACCGCTATCCCGGTGGTCGCGTGGGCTGTCTCCCTGAGGAACGGAGGCCCCGTCGGGACTTCCTGCGCCGAGAGTAGGACCTCGTCGTAACCTGTGAAGAACCCACTTCGAGCCAACAAAATCAGACCAGCCGGGGTGACCACCGGTAGACCAAAAGCCTCCCGCGACGACGGGACAAGGGTTGCAACTTCTTCTGGACGTGCTCGACCCGAATCCACGATCGAAATCACCGCGCTTGCAAACGACCGCACGAACTCAGCGTATTGGGTGACAGCGCAACCGAGCGTCAGGTTTCGGTCAAACGAACAGCGATTCATCCGTCGCGGCTGGCTAACCTTCTTCGGGGGCGAGAGTGTTGCCGGTGTCATCCACGCAGCGTAGGGCGTTGGTCGGGCAGACGCGACAGGCTTCGATCAGCCGGTCACGGTCGCAAGAGAGCTCCCCGTCTCGGAACGCGGTGGTCGAGGTTTCATCCAGAACGAAAACCTCGGGGGCGATCTTCACGCAGTTCCCACTGCCGATGCAGAGATCGCGGTCAATCGATACGGTCAAGTCTCCGATCTTTCTTTCCATCTTTCCCTCCTAAATGCCAGCGGTTTGCCTCCACCGGCGCAGTTCTTCTTGGTCGTACGAGTCGAGGATCGGCGTAGGTGGTGCGTCGGCGCCGCAGAGCGCCAGGATATCGCACTTCATCGCCAGGATGAGGTCGCTGTTCGGCGAGAGTGTCGAGGCCCGCTCGATCGGCTCTCTTGCCTGCTCGTATTGTTCGATTGCGCAATACGCGGCGGCAAGCTTTACGTACAGGCGCGCGTCCGTCTGGTCAAGCTCGATGGCTCGCGAGAGACAAACGACTGCGTCCTCCGCTTCCCCGAGGCTGAGGAGCAGTTCGCCGAGCCAGCTGTGATAGAAGGGGTCTTCGGGGTCGGTCATAGCGGCCCTGGTTGCCGGTTCGATCGCTTCCCTCTTTCTTCCGGCGGCGGCGCACGCTTCGGCTAAGCGGAACCAATAGAACGCGTTGTCAGGCTCCAGCTCGCACGCGCGGCGAAGGCGGAGAATGGCGGCCTTGTGTTTGCCGAACCGCCGATACACGTCCGCGAGTCCGATGTGCGCTTCTGCGAATTCCTGATGCTTTTTGAGCAGCTTCTCATACTGTTCCGCCGCTTTCGCGTTCTGCTCTCGGTCCTCGTACGCTTCGGCGAGCCGCATGCGGGGAGTTGGGTCGTCGCCGTCTTGTTGGACTGCTTTCTTGTAGTAGCGAACGGCCTCGTCCATCTTGCCCTGGCGGCGGTATTGGTCGCCAAGGGCGATGCTCTCCGCAGCCGTCTTGGGCTCCGGATCGCGCTCTCGGGACTTCTTTGGGTTTTTCTCCGCGGCCATGCGTGTCCGTATTTTACTTGACCGGGGACTCGACGACGATCGTGACCGGCCCCTCGTTGACCAGGTTCACGCTCATCATCGCTCCAAACACACCCGTTTGGACTGTAGCGCCTTCCTCTCGCAATGCATCCGCAAACATCGCAAAGAGGCGCTCGCCGCGGTCGAAGGGCGCGGCATCCGTAAAATCGGGTCTCCGTCCCTTAGAGGCGTCTCCGCAAACCGTAAAGTTGCTGACGAGTAGCACTTGCCCACCCGCTTCGAGTACGGAGCGATTCAACTTGCCCTCATCATCGCCAAAAATCCGAAGGTTTGCGATCTTCCGCGCCATCCATCGGATGTCGTCAGGGCCGTCCCCTCGGGCGATACCTGCAAGGACCACAAGGCCGAGTCCGATCCTGGCAACTTCCCTGCCCTCGGACACGACGCTGGCCGAGGACACACGCTGAACGACACACCTCACCGCTTCTTCTTCCCGCTGAAGGTCCGCTGCACGCTGATGACATCCTGCAAAGAGCTGAGACGGCTGATGACGCTTTGCAGGTGCTGTCGGTCCATCACATCGATATCCATTTCGAGCAGCGCGGTTTGATTCGGGAGCGTTCGGATCTTGGCGGAGGCGACATTTGTCTTGGTTTCACCGAAAATGTTGGCGATATCGGCGAACAGACCCTGACGGTTCACGGTCTGAATGCGGAGGCCGGTCGTATACGCTTGGGACCCATCTCTGCGCCAGGACACGGCGACGAGCCGCTCCGGGTCGCTTTGTTCCAGGGCCTGCACGTTCGGGCAGAGCTTTCGGTGCAGGATGATTCCGCGACCTTTCGAGATATAGCCGACGACCTCGTCGCCGGGAACGGGCAGGCAACACTTGCTCCGCCTGAATGCGACGTTGTCAACGGCCCCCCTCTCAACGGTCAACGATTGCTGGACCGGTGCGGTCGGCACGCCGCTCGGGCGAGCGCTCTTCGGAGAGCCGACGATGCGCGAGACGGCGCGCCTCACGGAGACGATGCCCTCTCCGACCGCGGCCAGCAGGTCTTTGTCGTCTTTCTTCTTCAGCGACTCCGCCGCAGCCGACAGCTTCTCTTCCGTGAGGTATTCCTTGGGGTCCAACCCCATGGATCGGATCTCTCGCTCAAGCGCCTCGCGACCTCGCTGAGCATTGACTTCCCGGTTTTGCTGGCGCAGAAAGGCGCGAATGCGGGACCGAGCGGTCGCCGTCTTGCAGAACCGAATCCAGTCTACGGACGGCTGGGCGTCGCGACGCGTCAAGACTTCTACAATATCACCGTTTTCCAGCTGGTGATCCAGTTTGACGATGCGGCCGTTGACCTTGGCGCCGACGCAGTGCAAGCCGACTTGGGTATGAATGCGGAAGGCGAAGTCAACCGGCGTTGCGCCTGCCGGGAGATCAATGACGTCGCCCTTCGGAGTGAATGCGAAGACCTGCTCTCCGAAGAGGTCCATACTGATCGAGCGCAGGAAATCGCTGCCACTCTGAGTGGCCTTAGACCAGTCGAAGATCTGCTGGCGAAGCTTATTGAGACGAATGGCGTCTTCGATGCTCGTTTCGCCGCCGCGCGACTTGTACTGCCAGTGCGAGGCGATTCCAAACTCCGCCATGCGGTGCATCTCGTGCGTTCGGATCTGGACTTCGAGCGGTTCTCCATGTGGGCCGACGACCTTTGTATGGAGCGACTGGTAGCCGTTTGGCTTCGGCTTAGCAATATAGTCATAAAACAGACCCGGAATGGGGATCCACAACTCGTGGACGATGCCAAGCGCTTGATAACATTGAGCTTCCGTATCCACGATTACACGAAGGCCCAGTAGGTCGTAGATCTCTTCAAACTCGAAGCCCTGCACCTCCATCTTCTCGTAGATCGAGTAGAGGTGTTTCGGCCTACCTTGCACTTCGGCGAAGATCCCGTGCGCTTCGAGACGCTCCTTCAGGATGCGGATACATTCCTGAATCTCCTTCTCCCTTTGTTTCCTTGATTTGGCTACCTTTTCCGAGATTTCTTCGAACTTTTCCGGGTAGAGGTATTTGAACGCCAGGTCTTCGAGTTGCCACTTGATCTGCCAGATTCCAAGGCGACTGGCGATCGGCGCGTAGACCTCCAGCGTCTGCTGGGCGATCTCTCGTCGCTTCTCCTCATCCATCGCGTGAAGCGTTTGCATGTTGTGCAGCCGGTCCGCCAGCTTGATGACCATGACACGGAAATCGGCCGCCATGGCGAGAAGCATCTTTCGCATCGTCTCGGCGAACCGAGTCCTCTCTTCCGCTCGAATCTTGCCATCTGTTTTCTTGGGGAGAGGCGGGAACTTCATCTTCGTCACGCCTTGTACAAGCCCAAGCACCTCCTCTCCGAACAGCTCGCGAATCTGGTCATCCGTAACGGGAGTGTCCTCCAAGACGTCATGCAGAAGCGCGGCGACGATCGTGTCCTCATCCATCCGCAGGTCGGCGAGGATCGTCGCAACGGCCAGCGGGTGAGTGATATAGGGCTCGCCACTCCGCCGTTTCTGGTCGCGGTGAGCCACTTCGGCGACGTGATAAGCGCGACGGATTCGAGCTCCGTCCACATTCGGCCGCTCTTCCTTCAGGCGTTCGAGGAGCGCCGTTACTTCTTCCGGCTCCTCCCAGCCAGCGGGTATCTCGAATGCGGATAGGTCGAGCGCCAAGGGCTAACCTCCTACCGGGATCAAGTAGACGACGCCACGTCCGTTTTCGTCAACAGCAAGACCAACCGTTCGTGCATCGTAAACGAGGAGCGAGACGGGAACGCTGTTCGAGGATGGCGCCTCCCAAAGCGTCTTGGCTGCGTTGCCACCGACTTGGAAGAGTCTCGGCCTCGGTTCCAGCTTGAGCGCAACGAACGACGAACCGACTGCCACGAGGCCGTCCGCCTCCACGCCTGTCGCCAAGACCTGGCGTCCTCCGTTGCGGGTGTACTTCTGGATGCGTCCGGCTTCATCTACGGCCGCCACGCTACCGTCGGGCAGCGGAGCGAGATCGAGCACGCTATCCGAGATGATCTCTTGCCCGTATTTGCCGAGCAGCGGTTCCAGCTTACTGCTCTCCGGAATCTTCCGGACGATCTCGCCGGAATTCTTGAGCACCCAGACCGATCCGTCGGGACCGCCGACGATGCGCATCGGATAACGAACCCAGTCCTTCCAGACCTGCTTGCCTGCGTCCGTGTACTCGACGATATCGCCAGCCTCGTAGTCCGCGATGATGACACCGGTCTTCGTTGCGACGAGTGAGAGCGGCCCTACGTACTTGCCGGGCAGCTTAGCCTCCTCTTTCCAGCCGCTTCCCTGTTTTCGATACCGAACGACTTCGACCCTGTCGGCAGCCTCTCGCCCGAGGTACACGACGTCCCCTCGCATCGCAAAGCCGATTCTTGGCGACGCGGGGAGCGAGAGATTGGAAACTGTCAAGATGGCAACGGTGGTGAGGATCACTGTTCTTTCTCCATGATACTTTTAACGCGTTCCAGCTGCTCGGGCGTGTCAACGGCGAGCTCCGTGCCCTGGCCGCGAGCCATCTGAATCGCGAACCCGTTCTCCAGGAATCGGAGCTGTTCGAGCCCTTCGGTCCGTTCGAGCGGCGTTTGGGGCCAAGCTGCGAAGGACTGGAGCGCCTCTCGGGTATAGCCGTAGATGCCGATGTGCTTCCAGAGGCTTAGGCGAGCGTTGCGCGGGTACGGGATCCCAGCCCGCGAGAAGTAGAGGGCGCGCTCGTTCCTATCCATGACCACCTTAACAATGTTCGGGTCGTCCGCTTCCGTCTCTGCAAGCGAGTCGTAAACGCTCGCTACTGGCGCGGTCCTGCGGGTGAGCGCTTCGGCACAAGCGCGGATGGTCTCGGGACGGATCAGGGGTTCGTCCCCCTGAACATTGACGTAGAACTCTGCATCCAGACGTCGAGCGACCTCCGCGATGCGGTCCGTCCCGGTTTCGTGCTCGTTGGAGGTCATCATCGCCTCGCCGCCGAAAGCTTGTACGGCTTCGGCGATCTCCCGGTCTGGCGTTGCGACGAGGACGGCATCGCCAGCCTTCGACTGGGCGGCCCGCTCGTACACCCATTGCACCATCGGCTTCCCGCAAAGGTCCGCCAGCGGCTTGCCGGGGAATCGCGTCGAGCCCATGCGGGCGGGGATCACGATCGCGACCATGGCCTACGAGAAATCCCAGTGGACTGCGCCATCGCCGTCCAGGGCTTGAATGTAGTTCAACTGCCCATCGTGGTACGAGAGATGTGAGACCGCAAAACCGACAAGCTCAAACGCCGAATACTGGCCCTGACCATACGGAAGCGGCTGGTGGAGCGCTTCGGGGCTGAGCGCCTCGGTTGCGGCGCGGAGTTCGTCGAAAGATGTCCGCAACATCTGGAGGGCTCGTTCTTTGTCGCACAACTCTTCGGGGGCGGTGGGAAACTCGCCTTCTGGGTAGGGACGAGGACCGGGGTCCTCGCCTCGGAATCGAGCTGCCATCCTTTGATTCATCAACGAACATTCGTAGAGGAAGTCGTAGGGTTTTCGGGTTGCGCCGCCTCGGGACTGGTTGAGTTGAGCGTGGCTCATGGCGCCCACGTCTTGCAAAAGCATCTGCTCCGCGTACCTCAGGTTTTGGAGCGTAATCTGTTTGATTTTCTCAAGCACAGGGCAAGCATACCACTCCCTGGGCCGCGTCTGAGTAGACTGGCAGCGATGACACGGATCGATCGAAGAGAGTTTCTGAAGGCTTCTGGTGGTGTAGTCGGTGCGAGTCTGGCGGCTCGATTCGCCTACGCCCTTCCGCAGAACCCCCCTGAGCAAGAGCCCTCTGCAGCCGGGCTGAGAGTGCCGCCGCTCGACGTCGTGCGTCTCGCCTTCGTCGGGGTGGGAGCCCGCGGCTCAGGGCACGTCTCACAGTGCCTTCTTCTCGATGGTGTGGAGATTAAGGCGATCTGCGACACCTACGAGCCAGCCGCCCGCGCCTCGGCCGACGCTTGCGAGAAGGCGGGGCGGCCGCGACCAGACCTCTACACCCAAGGCGATTATGACTACCAGCGGATGCTGAACCGAGACGATATTGACGCCGTCATCATCTCCACGCCTTGGGCCTGGCACGCGCAAATGGCGATCGACACCATGCTGAGCGGAAAACACGCCTTCATCGAGGTGCCGGCGGCCACTACGGTCGAAGACTGCTGGCGCCTGGTGGAAACCGCCGAGCAGACTCAGCGCCACTGCATGATGATGGAGAACGTCTGCTACGGCCGGGAGGAGCTGATGGTCTTGAATATGTGCCGACAAGGGGTCTTCGGCGACCTCCTGCACGGCGAAGCGGCCTACATCCACGACCTGCGCGGCCAGATGAATGACATTGGAAGAGGGACCGGCTCTTGGCGAACGATCGAGCACACGAAGCGAAACGGCAACCTCTATCCGACGCACGGCCTCGGCCCGATTTGCCAATACATGAATATCAATCGCGGCGACCGGATGGACTATCTCGTTTCCATGAGCTCGCCAGCCCTGGGACGGCAGCTTTACGCAAAGGAACACTTCCCACCCAACCATATCCGCAACCGCGAGAAATACATCTGCGGAGACATCAACAGCAGCCTCGTCAAGACCGTCAAGGGACGGACCATCCTGATTCAATGGGACACGACGACCCCGCGTCCCTACACTCGCCTCAACCTGATTCAGGGAACCAGAGGTGTGTGGGCGGGATTCCCCAATCGGGTCGTCATTGAAGGCCGGAGTCCAAACACGCACTCGTGGGAAGAGGGCGAGGCGCTCCAGAAGTGGTTCGACGAATTCGAACATCCGCTCTGGAAGAAGATGGGAGAAGAGGCGGCACGAGTCGGCGGACACGGCGGTATGGACTTCGTCATGCTTTGGCGAATGATCTACTGCTTGCGGAACGGTCTTCCTCTTGACCAGGACGTCTACGACGCAGCGACGTGGTCGGTGATCTCCCCGCTTTCCGAATGGTCGGTTGCGCACCGCAGCCAGCCCGTCGAGGTGCCGGACTTCACACGCGGAAAGTGGAAGACGATGGAGCCGCTCGGAATCGTCAGTTGACGCTGGCGACAAGCTCTTTCTTGGGTTTGTAGGGCAGGATCGTCGAGACACCCGGCTCTTGCATGGTCACGCCGAACCAGACAGGGGCGGCGGCGATCGTCGTCACGTTGTGCGTGATGACGATGAATTGGGTGAACTTGCTGTACTCTTGCAGCATTTCGACGTAGCGCTCCACGTTCCTGCCGTCGAGGGGCGCATCGAGCTCATCCAGGATCACCAAGGGGCTGGGTTTGACGCGGAGCAGCGCGAACAGGAAAGCGCACGCCGTCAAGGCTCGCTCGCCTCCGGAGAGCAGCTCCAGTCGCTGGCGACGCTTTCCCGGGATCACGACTTCCAGATGAACGCCTGATTCGAGCAGATTCTCTTCGTCGGTCAGAACGAGGTCAGCGTGCCCGCCCGGGAAGAACCAGGCGAAGGTTTCCTGAAACGCCTGCCGAACCTTCTCGAACGTCTCTTTGAACGCACCGCGCGTGAGCCGATCCAACTCGGCGACAGAGGCATCGAGCTCCGCCTTGCTGGCAAGGACGTCCTCTTTCTCACGCACGAGCACTTCGTACCGTTCTGTGAGAGCCTCCCACGCGTCAATCGCTCCAACGTTGACATCCCCGAGCGACCGGATCTCGCGCCGAAGCGTGCGGGTCAGTTTCTCCGCATCCGGCGGAACTTCCACGAGAGAGGCTTGGCGCTGGGCGTCCTCTTCGTCTATGCCGTACTCTTCGAGTAGGCGCGACAGCACTCCCGCGCGCTTGGTTTCGAGCCGGGCCCTTTGAATGTCGTCCTGATAAGCAGCGTCTTCGAGCTGGCGGGCTTGCTCCTTGCATTCCTCGATCCTTCGGCTGGCTTCGTTGACGGCGAGAGCGAGGGCCTTCCGCGCCTCAATCGCCTCTTCGAGAGCGCTTTGAAGCTCGTCCTTCTTCTTTGCCAACGTATGGAC
>RFHN01000058.1 GCA_003695835.1 Armatimonadota bacterium | reverse complement strand
TCCTGATTCCGATCGGCCCGCCCCACGACATGCCCGAGCTGGGAGTAGACGCCTACCGAGTCCTCAGCGCGGTGCAAGGGAAGGCGGACGGCGCCATCGTGACCAATGCGGGGTACTACGACTTTGCCGCCAATTGGGTCTTGTCGTTAGGTCGAATCCGCGCAGCGTCTCGCGCGACTGGATTGCCGCTTTGGGTCAGCTCTCCCTCACCCGGGACGACTGCGGATGCTGAGCAGCGACTCTTCGAAGTGTACGCTTTGGGAGCGCGGGCGTTCGTGGAGTGGCCGCAGACGCTTCGTATGGCGGGCAATCCGGTGGAGAGGAACTTCTCTCTGTTGCAATGGTATCCGCCCGAGTGCGATGTCGCCCTCTTGTACCCCTCGACGTCCCAGGCGCTCCGCCCGGGGCAGCCTGCGCCTCGGTTGTTCTACCGCGGTGCCACGGACCTGCGCGATTACGCCGACTTCGACGTCCTCGAGGAGTCGGCGGTCGCATCGGGGGCGTTGGCCCGATACCGAGTTGCCGTGCTCTACGAAGGGACCGTTTGGACGCCAGAGGCGCTGAACGAGCTGTACCGATGGGTACAGTCCGGCGGGGTCGTGGTTGCCTACGATTTCGGCAAGATGGCGACCCCAGACGGCGACACCACGGTCTACCAAGAGCTGTTCGGTTTCGCCTCGAGCCTCGGACGAGCCGAGCCGACCGAGCGCTGGGTCGGCTCGCTGCCTCCCGCCTACCGGGTCGTCCTTCCCGGGGGGCTGGACAAAGAGGTCTTGCTCGGCTTCTGGGGAGCGGCGAGCTCCGAAGGGCGGGGCGCGTACGACGGCGCACAACTGCGGTTGCCGATTCAAGAGGCGGCGGATACCATAGTCGCCCTTCGGTTCGGGCCGATTCAGTCGGCCGCGACGATGACTGTGCTGGCCGGCGAGCAACAGGTGGCATCCGTGAGCCTCACACCAGGGCTGAAGAGGTTTCAGTTCACTATTCCCGCGACGGCGATCAGTCGCAACACACTTGAGATGACTCTTCAGCTGGAGGGAAACGCGCCAGTGCCGATCACAACGATCGAAGTGCGCCCCGCTTCGCAGCCGGACGCCGAGGTCACCGAGCTATCCGGTCGGTACGATGCTCCCATACGGACCGAAGACGTCCGTGCGTGGAGTCGGCGGGTGGGCAACGGTCTCGCCATCTTCTTCCCAGGTCGTCGCCAGCTGTGGAAGGAGTACTCCTCTGTCGTGCGGCATGCGATCTATCGCCTGAGCGCGATTGAGGAAGGCAGGAAGGACGCTCCGCTGTTGGATGACCGTGCCGACGGCGTCTACGTCGTCAAGGCTGGGCCGATCGTTGCCGCGCTGAACGGGACATCCGAGGAACAGAGCGTGACGGTGGGTCCGGGGCGCTCCGTCCCGGTTCCCGCTGGCCAGGCCCGTCTGATTTGGACCGGCGAGCCGGAGACGCAAATCCTCGTGCAAGCGGAAGACTTTGCGGGAGAGTCGTTCCGCGTGCAGGCGTCTCCCGACGGCATCCCATTTGATCGACCGAACGTCGTTCGCGTGGAGGCGGGGGAGAAGTTCGAGGTTCGACTCGAGGTGCCGAAGCCCGGCAGGTATCGCCTCTTCCTTCGAACGTTTCGAGGCGGCCAGCTTTACCCGGTGGAAGTCACACTGAGCGACGGCACTACCCTGCCCCCGCCGCAAGTGCAACAAGATGGATTTACCTACCGAATCGGAGACTTCGCTCTGGAGCAAGGGACCTTGACGCTCACGGTGCAGGCGGAGCGCGAGTTTCTGTTCGATTTCGTCGCGCTGACGGACAACATGCGGATCGCCGGTTATCGCGTCCGTACGTCTTCGAACCCTTCGAACGGAACCGGGTCTTGACATCGTCTGAAGATGCGGTAGAATGCCACTGACCCCAGGTGGCGATTCGCCAACCTGTGCAAGGAGGGGAGTCTGATGAACCGATTGATGAGAGGAATGGCATGGAGCGCGGTTCTGATCGCCGCAACGATGATCTCTGCTTCTTCGATTGCGCTGCCGGTCTATCCGCAAGACGTGAAGATTCTCAAAGCCGCAGAGGAGCCGCGCGTTCTCGTGCAGTACAACAAAGCTCGCGCCGCGAAGATCGAGCTTCGTATCAACGGCGTCGTGGCTGGTCAGCGCGTCGTGGACGCGTCGCGCACATCTGGCGAAGTTTCCTTCGCGCTCGACCTGAATCTGCTCCGCGAAGGTCAGAACGTTGTGGAAGCGATCCTATTTGACGCAAAGGGCGAGCTGATCAAAGCCGAGAAGATCGTTTTGGACGCCGAGCGCGAGCAACAGGCCGTTTTCATTTCGTTCCCGAAGGCGAACGAGACTGTACAAGGCACTGTCGAGGTTCGCGTCGGTTTCGGAAAAGAGATTCAGGGCGCGTTCGTGTCGTTTTTTGTGGATGGCGAGTTCCGTTCGCTGCGCAACTTCCCGCCCTACACGTACCTCTGGGACACCCGGAAGGAAACCAACGGTTGGCACGAGCTGGAAGCGTGGGTGTACGACCGTACGCAGACCACGATGAAGTCGCAAAAGACGCGAGTGTTCGTGGACAACCCGGGCGGTCGCACCGAACGGAGAACCCAGGTTGCCGACCCGACTGCCCCGACTATCGCGCCGCCCACAGGTGGTAGCGCCGGCCTGAAGGGGGCGCAGGGTGCAGCGGAGGGAGCGGTCGGTGCGCCGACGGTCTCCGAAGTGAAGGGGCTCAGCGCGCAGGCGATTCATGCCCCGGTCGAGAAGGGCGTCGGCGTCAAGTCGCGCGACACGCTGTATGCGGAAGCTGTCGGAATCCGCGTAACGGATCCGAAGCCGGTCACCGTTCCTCCGACGGCGGTGAAGGCTCCCGCAGCCTCGGAATCTGCCGCAACCGAATCTTCGAATCTGATTCCTGTTACCTTTGGCACGCGTCTTCCTGACGGCGTGTACGTCATCACTCTCAACGGCGAGGTCATTCCGTTCGATGTGCAGCCGTTTGTGGAAGACGGCATCCCGCTGACGCCGCTCCGCCACCTCTTCGAGCATGCGGGCGCGGAGGTTTCCTGGGTTCACGAGAAGAAGATCGCCGAGGCGCACGGCCTGAAAGAGGTTCGCGTGCGGATCGGCGACGTCATCGCGACGGTGGACGGGAAACCGGTTCAGCTGGAGTACCCTGCCTTCATCAAGCGGGGACGCACGATCATTCCGCTGTCGTTCGTTCGCGAGGCGCTGGACGTGGAGGTCGCTTATGACAAGGGGACGGGACACGTCCTGATCACGAAGCCTTCGGAGAAGGGGTAAGCCCTCCTCTCCCTCAGAGCGCATTCGCCCCTTTCCGCGCCAGGTGGAAGGGGCGAATGCTTTTGTCAGGCTGAACTTCAGCCTAAGGGTTTTCCTTCGCCGAACCGACAATGTGCAATGGGCATGGATAGCACAGCGAGCAACGGGCACTCGATCAACGGCGAGCGGCGGAACGTCCCTCGATTCGGCATGCTGGAATGCGGCGTGCTTTGGTTGGATGGGGAAGGCGGGCCCAAGCGCCTCTACCCTGTCGTGATTACCAACGCAAGCATGGGCGGCGTCCAGATGCGGAGCAAGGACACCCCTCCGCAAAACGCGCGATTGTTCCTGGAACTCGGGTCGGAGAATGGACCTCTTTACTTGCCCGGCGAGGTGCGCTACGTTGCGGAAACGGACGGAGTCAAGACGTTCGGGTTCAAGTTCGTGCCGGAAAGCGATGACGACCGCGAAGCGATCGCCCAGTATGTGCTGATGTTGGCGAACCAGGCGTCCAGCGAGACGCTCGACTGGTCGTCGTTCAGCAGCGAGCGATCGGACACGCAGGGCGCGCCGGGATAGGCGCAACGCCGTGGGTTGGGTGTGGAATCACTCGAACCGCAGTAGCCAGTAGGTCTTATCGGCATTGCGCTCCACGATGAGGAACCGCTCGCTTGAGCTCTTCGCGACCACGGTGTAGTCGCCCACCTCCTTCCAGTTGTCTCCACCAGTCGTAGTAACGAGCCAAGCCCGTGAGGCGTCCTTGAGGTTGGCGTACAAGTGCCCACGAAAATAGAAGGGTCGGATGAGTGAAGCAGGAGGCTTGGAGTGGTGCGTCCAGGTGCGCGTGAGCAGTTCGAATTCATGCAGATAACTACCGGCGGTGTCGTAGATCACGAGCAAGCGAGACCTTGTAGGGTCGAAAGCCATGGGCACCCACCCTGTCCAGGAGACTTCGACATCGCCGAACTTGCCCAACCTGTTTCGTACATTACGCCCTACGAGCTCGTATGCCTCGACGCGCGCTGGCGCGTTCCGAGTCGGCGGCATGATAACCCCGTACACCGTCGCCCAATCCCTCCCCCGACTGGATTGGAGCGCGCCGGCTAACGGGATGAACAAGCCATCATACCTTGGAATCCTCGCGGCCTCGTTTGGGTTCTCACCTCTCTCGTCAAGATGAAAGACGCCGACGACATCTCTGGCGTGTGGAGGTCGCCCGAAGAACAGCAATGTCAAGGCGTCCTTCGCTGCCAGGAAGGAGCCGTCCGCAATTTGCATCTCATACCGCCACGGAAGAGGCGCATGGGCGCTTTGCGATGTTGTGTACAAGCGTACCTCATCATTCATTACGGCAACCCAAGGCACGTCGAAGTAGGTTCGATAGCCACTAGATAACGTGTATCTGCTGAATCGCGGCGCCCTGTCAAAGAGGAAGTGGCCGTCGTCAGAGATTAGCGCCATGTCGCCGATCCGCGCGTCTTCGGCGAGTTTGCCGAGTGCCGCGACCATAGGTGGCGCGGTGAGTTGGCGAACTTCCTCGGCTTTAAGGCCGGGAAGCGGGCCTTGTGGTGATAAGTGGATCAGTGTTAGGGCGAAGACAATCACGCTATCCTCCAGGTTCTTGGACGCGGTCGAAGGCCAGACCCGTCAGGAGTATGTTGAACGGGGTCGAGCACGCACCACCGTTGGCTACCGCAGTCCTTAGGT
>RFHN01000057.1 GCA_003695835.1 Armatimonadota bacterium | reverse complement strand
CTCTTTAACCTCTGCGAAAGGATACCGGTTTCCAGGCACTTTTCAAAGTGCAGGGGCGTACTGCTCGTAGAGATGATAAAAGAATCGGGGGCGGGGACGCCCTCTCCACAGCGTCCCGCCCCCACCTGTCCTGCCTGCTGACTGCCAAGCCTGACACAAGGCGGTACGGTATTCAGTGTAACCCAAAAACAGGCCGGATGAGGGTCTTTTTTGCCAATCTCGGCTCGATTCCTGCATGAACGGCGCGAAAATCCGGCCCCTCAAGCGCAAAATCCAGTAAGAATACGGGCCGTTGGCGGCCAGCCAACCCTCATTCGAAGTCTTCGCCGCGGCCGCGCCGAATGTCCCGTTCCTTGATTCTCTCGCGTTTGTCGTACTTCTTCCGGCCTCGGACGAGCGATACTTCGACCTTGATCCGTCCGTTCTTGTAGTAGATCTTGGTCGGCACGAGCGTCAAGCCGCGCTCCTCGGTTCTCCGCCTAAGAAGCTCGATCTCCTTCTTATGCATCAGCAGCTTGCGCGTGCGGCGGCGGTCCGGGACGAAGCTGGTTGCTTGCTTGTACGGCGCGATGTCCAGATCATGGACGAACAGTTCGCCCTTCTCCACGCTGCACCAAGCGCCGGTCATGTTGACCTGCCCTTGGAGTACGCTCTTGACTTCTGGCCCCAGCAGGGCGATCCCCGCCTCATAGGAAGAGAGAATCTCGTATTCGTGCCTGGCCCGGCGGTTCACGATGACCAGCGGCCCTGACCCTTTCTCTCCCTTCGAGCGCTTCGACACGACGCCCCAAGATACCCTTCAGGGTACTCTTTACCCTGTCATGCTATCTCGCGTGCTGGTGATCGGGGCTGCAAGCGCAGCGTTGCTCATGGCAGGTTGCGCCGAGCCGCCGAACATGAACAAAGAGGTCTTGCGCATCATTGACAAGATCAATGCACGAGTGAAGCCCGCGGACCCGTCGAAGTACGTCCCGCCGTCGGTAGACCCGGGGCCGTCAAAGCCCGACCGCGAGAAGGCGCTGGAGCTGTCCAAGGCGGTGAAAGAAGTCAAGGTCGAGATCCTGCAGCCTGGTTCTGGCCCCCAATTGAAGGAAGGCTTATTCGTGAACCTCGAGTATGTCGGCCGGCTGATGGACGGCTACATCTTCGAAAGTAGCTACAAGACCGGTGAGCGCCTTTACTTCCGGTATGAGCCAGGCAAGGTCATTCCCGGGCTTTACGAGGGGCTCCGCGGCATCCGGGTCGGTGAAAAGCGACGGATTACAATCCCCGCCGCCCTTGCGTATGGTTCGAAGGGCGCGCCCCCCAAAGTGCCTGCGGACATGGCACTCGTATTCGAAGTCTACTGTCTCTGGGTTGGAAGATAAAAAATGGATTCAGACGCTGCCAACGACAAAGGAATCCTGAAGGACGAGCAGCCGAGCGCTGCGGCGTCGCCGACGGCGACAGCATCGGCGCGAAGCCTGTTCATCGAGGACCTCCACGTGTATTACGGCGCAATTCATGCGTTGAAAGGACTCGACGTCGAGGTCAATCAGGGCGAAATCGTGTCCATCATTGGGAGCAACGGCGCCGGGAAGAGTACGCTGCTTCGCACGATCTCCGGCCTCGTCCGCGCGCGTGAGGGCCACATCTACGCGTATGACGAAGAGATCACGAACCTGAAGCCTCACCTCATCGTCCAGAAAGGGATCGTGCACTGCCCAGAAGGCCGGCGCATCTTCACGAACCTATCGGTGATCGAGAACCTCAAGCTGGGCGCTTATTGTCGTACGGACAACGAAGTCGCCAGCGACCTCGAGTCGGTGCTCGACATCTTCCCGAGGCTGCGAGAGCGCATCAACCAGAACGCCGGGACGTTGAGCGGCGGCGAGCAGCAGATGCTCGCGATTGGGCGCGCCCTGATGGCTCGCCCTAAGGTCCTGCTGCTCGATGAGCCAAGCCTCGGCCTCGCCCCGAACCTCGTCATGGAGATCTTCAAGATCATCAAGCGAATCAACGACGAAGGAACGACGGTGTTGCTGGTCGAGCAGAACGCACACCGGGCGCTCGAGATTGCAACGAGAGCCTACGTGCTGGAGACGGGGCGAATCGTTCTTCAGGACACCGGGAAGGCGCTGCTGACGAATCCCAAGGTGCGCGAGGCTTATCTCGGAGGATAAGTCATGTCGAGGCCCCGCGTGCGGATTCGTGCGATGGAGGAAGACGATCTCCCTGCTGTGCTCAAGATCGAGGAGAAAACCAATCCCAGCCCGTGGAGCGAGCGGTCGTTTCGCTCGGAGCTGTCGAATCGAGATGCGCACTACTTCGTCGTCGAGTGCGGCGCGGAAGTGGTCGGGTTCGGGGGCTACTGGGCGATTTTGGACGAAGCCCATATCACCACCGTGGCCATCGCGCCCCCCTTCCAGGGCCAAGGGTTGGGCCGCAAGCTGGTAGAACACTTGCTAACGGATGCTTCCCAGCGCGGGATTACCTGCGCTACGCTCGAGGTCCGGGCGAGTAACACGCGGGCGCAGACTCTCTATGAGCGGCTCGGATTCGTCGCCAGCGGCCTGAGAAAGCGGTATTACGCCGATACCCGAGAGGATGCCGTCGTCATGTGGCTGCACGGCCTGCGGGCGGAGAGAGCCGGATGATCGAATACTGGGACGGGCCGGTGCTCGGGATCGAAACGAGCTGCGACGAGACTTCGGTGGGCATCGTCGAGGGCAAGCGGGTCCTCGCAAACGTCGTCAGCTCGCAGGCTCAGT
>RFHN01000056.1 GCA_003695835.1 Armatimonadota bacterium | reverse complement strand
TCGTTGTCGCCCTTTCGGCTGTCGTCTCCGGAAGAAGCGCCTGGGTGTTCACAGGATTAGCGGGTCTCGCCTATCGCGAAGGCGCCTCCGCCGTTTGGTACGTCGTCGGCTTCACGATCGCGGAGATGTTGCTCTTCTTTTTCTTCGCCAACCGAGTGCGCCGCCTGGGCGAGGCAAAAGACTGCGTTACGGTCACGGACCTGCTCGCCGCTCGTCTCGGCGAGAAGGGCGGTCTCTTGCGGCTCGCCGTCGCTATCCCGATCGTGATCTTTTATACTGCCTACATCGGCGCTCAATTTGACGCCGGAGGTAAAGCGCTCGCCGCCAACTACGGGCTCACTGAACAGACGGGCATGATGATCACGGCGGGAATCATCCTCTTTTACACTTTCCTGGGCGGATTTCTCGCGGTCAGCTACACGGACGCCGTGCAAGCCTTCTTCATGATTTCAGCTCTCATCCTGCTTCCCATTCTGCTCATTCCGGCAGAGGGCGGGTGGAACGAGATCATGACCCATCTGAAGCCGGGAGCGATGGACCCATTCAAGATCTCCGTGGGCTTGATGATCGGAGGGATCGGCTTAGGTCTCGGCTCGGGCGGAAACCCCCACATTGTTGCTCGATATCTTTCCATCAAAGACGTGGACGGCCTCCGCTTCGCGGGTGTCATCGGTACCCTCTGGAACGTCGTGATGTGCTGGTCGGCAATCTTTGTCGGCATGGCGGGACAAGCGGTCTTCCGCGGTGCAAACGAACTCGCCACCAAACCCGCAAGCGAGACCGTTCTGCTCAAGCTCACGCAGATGTATCTGCCCGCCTTCCTCGCCGGCCTCGTGCTCGCCGCACTCTTCGCTGCGATCATGTCAACCGCCGACTCCCAGCTTCTGGTCGTGGCTTCGGCAATCGTGAGGGATCTGGTACAGAAGGTTCTGTTCCAAGGCCGCGAGCTTGCGCAAGCTCACCTGGTCTTTCTGAGCCGCACAGTCGTGCTGCTGGTTACGATCGCGGCCGTCCTCGTCTCTTGGCGAGGCGCGGAGTCGTTGCACGCTCTCATTGTCCTGGCGTGGTCCGGCGTCGGCGGCTCGCTCGGCCCGCCCCTGTTGCTTTCCGCGTTCTGGAGGCGCCTAACGGCGTGGGGGGCCGTCAGCGGCATCCTTGCGGGAACCGTCGTCGTACTGCTCTGGGGCACGAATCCGAACCTCACGGCCATAACTTCCGAAATCGTGCCGGGATTCCTCGTTTCCCTGTTCTTCACGGTGGCCGTCAGCCTGGCGACCTCCCCGCCGCCCGAAGCGGACGAGGCGCTGGCAATCATGAGCGGGCGAGGAACCGTCCGGCGTACATAATAGGGACACATGTGTGGAATCGCCGGATACGTCGGATCGAGGGAAGCCGTCTCGATCGTCCTTGACCAACTCAAGCGCCTCGAATACCGCGGGTACGACAGCGCGGGCGTCGCATGGCGCAGCGGTAACGGAATCGCCATCCTGAAGAAAGAGGGACGGCTCGACCGACTCTTCCAAGAGGTAACGCAAACCAAGCCGACTGCCCACATCGCCATCGCCCACTCTCGCTGGGCTACGCACGGCAAGCCCTCGGACGAAAACGCCCACCCCCACACCGACGCAACCAACCGCATCGCCGTCATCCACAACGGCATCATCGAGAACTACATCGAACTGTATCAGGAAATGCTACAAGAGGGCGAAGTGCCCCTCAAGAGCGAGACCGACACCGAGATTGCCGCTCACCTGATTGGACGAGAGTATCAGAAAACCGGTGATTTCGTCGAAGCCGTCCGTTCCGCCGTCCGCAAGCTACGGGGCGCGTTCGCCATGGTCATCCTGTGCGAGGACGAGCCGGACAAGATTGTCGCCGTGCGCAACGCCTCGCCGCTCGTCCTCGGCATCGGAGAAAGCGAGAACTTTCTTGCGAGTGATATCCCTGCTCTTCTCCCGTACACACGAGACGTCATCGTGATGGACGAGGGAGATCTCGCCGTCATTACCTCCGATCGCATTCACCTCGAGGACGCCGCCGGCCGTCCGAAACTGCCAAAGATCACACACGTGGACTGGGATATCGAAGCGGCAGAAAAGGGCGGCTACGAGCACTTCATGCTCAAAGAGATCCACGAACAACCCGACGCCATCCGCGCCTGCCTCGCGGGACGTCTCATGAAGGACGGGACAGTCAAGCTGGGCGACACTCTCGACGAAAAGGTTTGGACCGGCTTCGACCGCATTCTCATCGTCGCCTGCGGTACGGCTTACCACGCTGGGCTACTCGGCGAGTTTCTCTTCGAGGGCATCCTTCGGGTGCCTGTCGAGGTGTACTATGCCAGCGAGTTCCGTTATAACAACCCCATCTTGAGGCCGACCGATCTCGTCCTATTTATCAGCCAAAGCGGTGAAACAGCGGATACGCTTGCAGCGCTGCGGTTGGTGAAAGAGGAAGGGATCCCCACCCTCGGAATCGTAAATGTCGTCGGGAGCAGCATCGCGCGCGAGTGCGATTCCGTGCTGTACACGCAGGCGGGCCCCGAGATCTGCGTGGCGAGCACGAAAGCGTACAGTGCGCAGGTCGCATCCCTCGCTCTCGTTGCCCTCTATGCCTCTCACCTGCGGGGCGGAGACCGTGAGAAAACCGCCCGACTCCAGACGGCTCTCGCAGCGATGCCCGAGTTCCTCGCCGAAGTACTGCGCCGTCGGGAAGAGATCGAAGCCGTCGCGCACGACATTCATCAAGCTCCGCTGATGTTCTTTCTCGGCCGGGGCGCCGACGCCGCCGTGGCTCTCGAAGGCGCTTTGAAGATGAAAGAGATCGCATACATCCCGACCCAAGAATCTCCCGCAGGCGAGATGAAGCACGGCCCGCTCGCTCTCGTCGAAAATGGGGTCGTGGCGATTTTTGGAATCACGAATCCGGTCACGCGCGACAAATCGCTGAGCAATGTGAAAGAAGTGGCGGCACGAGGCGGCACCACCGTCGGCATCATCTTGGACAGCGATCCGTTGAGCGCCGAGGTGCTCGATCGCTCCATCCGCATCCCGCACATTGACTCGCCCACGATCGCCGCCGCCGTCTCCGCCCTTCCCCTGCAACTGCTCGCCTACCACGTTGCCCGCCTCCGCGGCTGCGACATTGACAAGCCGCGGAACCTGGCGAAGTCGGTTACGGTGGAGTAGCGTCGCGGGTTGTGAGTTAGGTTATAATACTTCGAGGCATGCGAAGGGGTTGGGCGACGTTTGCAGTAGCCCAGACTTTCCAAAAAGCCATGCCGCCTGAGAGCATAAGGCCATGAAAGATGTGCAGAAGCCGGACCATGTGAGCCTCATTACGCTCGTCAGCCG